>JBJFHC010000203.1:0-2569 GCA_051893275.1 Erysipelotrichaceae bacterium
GGCTGCTGTACGTGACGGTCTGACAATTCTTATTCCGGCAACTATCATTGGTGGTTTTGCCTGCTTACTTGCAGTACCTCCAATTCCTGCATCAATAACTGAACCTTCTAATTTCTTCTATGCCTTCCTGCTGGCGTGGAAGTCATTCTCCGCAGCTAATGGCTCAGTACTGATGGTTCCTTATTATCTGACAATCGGTATCATTTCTATTTATGTTGTATGTGGTGTATCTTACCAGATGGCTAAGACTTACAAGATGAACGGTATAAACAATATGATTACTGCTCTGTTAACTTACCTTTGTGTATCAGGCGCAGTTGATCTCTCTACTGGTTCTTTAACTATCGGCAAGCTTGGTGCTGGCTATATGTTTACTGCCATGATTATCGGTCTTCTTTCAGTAGAAGTTAACCATTTCTTCATTAAGCACAACATCACTATCAAGATGCCTGCTTCAGTACCTCCAAATGTAGCTGCACCATTCAATGTATTATTGCCAGCTATCGCAAATGTTATAGGATTTATGGCAATTGATGTTCTGGTTACTAAACTGACAGGTGCTGGTTTATCAAGCCTTGTATATACTATCTTCCAGCCATTTATGTCAGCTACCGGTTCACTTCCATCAGTATTAATTATCAATGTTCTGATGACAACCTTCTGGTTCTTCGGTATCCATGGTGCAAATATGCTGTCAGTTGTTACAACTCCAATCACAACTGCTGCCCTGGCTGCCAACGCTGAAGCTTATGTAGCTGGTGAGGCACTTCCATTTATCTATGCTGGTGCCATGAACTCAGTATTCGGTAACTGGATTACATATAACGTAATTCTGGTAGTTATCTTCCTGTTCTGCAAGTCTCAGCAGACAAAATCGGTTGCCAAGGTTGCGATTGTTCCTTCATGTTTCAATATCAACGAACCTACAATCTTTGGTCTTCCAACAGTATTAAATGTATATACATACATTCCGCTGATTCTTTGTTCAGTAGTTAACTGTTCAACTTACTACATTCTTGCAAGCATGAACATCGTTGGCAGATTCTATATCACTCTTCCATTCACAGTTCCTGGACCTTTACAGGCATTCCTGGCAACTGGTGATGTTAGAACAATTCTCTTATGGGTTGTGCTGTTCTTAGTTGATATTCCAATTGTATATCCATTCATTAAGACATATGACAACCAGCTGTTAGCTCAGGAGAAGGCTGAAGCCGCTAAGCAGTAATAATATTCAGGCACTGTGTTAGCGCGCAGTGCCTTTATGCTTAAAAATATGAAATTAGTAGTAAATGGTGATGATTTAGGCTACACCATGGGCAATACCCTGGGGATTATTGAAGCCTATAAAAACGGAATATTAAGATCTACTACCGCATTATGCAACAGCGATTATCTGCTGGAGGCTAAAAAACTCTGTGAGGGTCTTGATGGTTTGGGCATTGGTGTTCATCTTAACTGTACACTGGATGCTCCATTAACCAAAAATAAAACACTTACTGCTCCAGATGGCAGATTCTATCAGGGACGTACTACGGTGTGGCGGCACGAAGTCGATTATGATGAGCTTTATCTTGAATGGAAGGCCCAGATTGAAAGATATATTGAAGTCTTTGGTCATAAGCCAACCCATCTTGATTCTCATCATTCGGTACATGATGCCAACCCAAAAGCATTTGAAGTTTCTTCCAGACTGGCTGAAGAATATGGTCTTGAGATGAGGCGTTATGGCAGTTATAAGTTTGTGAGTGGTTTCTTTGGCCCTACAGCTTCCGCTGAAAACTTCATTAAGCTTCTTGAGGAGCATGAGGGTGAAGATATAGAGATAATGGCTCATCCTGCCTACTGTGATCTTGAACTTTACAGAAGATCAAGCTACTCTCTGGACAGGGTTAAGGAGCTTGATGTGCTTTGTGACAAGAGAGTGTTTGATTATATTAGGGACAATAATATTGAGCTTGTCCATTATTAATAAGTTATGGTTAATTTTAAAGAAGAAGTTATAACAGCTCATTTAAGTCGCATTTATGGTTTAGGTGATGCCTGTATGTATTTTGTAAAAGGTGAAGATTCAGGCCTTTTAATTGATACTGCCTATGGTGTTGGTGATTTAAGAGGCTATATTGAATCTATCTGGTCTAAGCCTTATGAAGTAGTTATTACTCATGGCCATGCAGATCATGTAAATGGTGTTGATCAGTGGGATGAAGTATATATGAATTCCAGGGATATTGAACTGTTTGGCATTAAAACCGATATTAATTTAAGAAGGATGATGCTTAAAAGAACGGTTCCTGATATTGAAAAATATCCAGATTCTGAATTTCATGTTGGTTTTCATGGAAAATGGCTGGAACTTGACGAAGGTAAAGTGTTTGATCTTGGTGGTGTACATGTGGAAACTGTTCATGCACCAGGCCATACCCAGGGCATTATGACTCTGCTTATTCATGAAGACAGAATAATGATCTTTGGAGATGCCTGCGGGGTTAATACTTTCCTGTTTAAACCGGAATCAAGTACGGTTGAGGTATATAAGAATACTTTATATAAGCTTAGAAATTTAAGT
>JBJFHC010000204.1:0-2561 GCA_051893275.1 Erysipelotrichaceae bacterium
AACAAGTGATTATATTTTTACTCAGAAGTTTCCAGCTACAATTGGCAGATTTCATAAAGACATAGTTGCTGGCCATATTGGAACCAGTTCTATTGCAGGCAACAGAGATTTTAACGGAGTCTATTATGATGGTTATTCTCATTACTATATTGATGGTACCGTTAATAAGTCTGGTGTTTTGAATGTTCTGATGTTTGATACAGATACCGAAAAGTACTATTGCCATATAGATGGAGAATACTGGCCAGTTGAACCATATGGAAGATTTTAAGGGAGGCAGGTAATGTATATTTATGCAATGAGTGATATTCATGGCTGTTACTATGAATTTCTTGATGTTCTGGAATATGTTGATCTAAGTAGTGACAATATGCTTATACTTCTTGGAGATTACATTCATGGCCCTATGAGCTATGAGGTTCTGGATAAGATTATGGAACTGCAGGATAAATATAGCGAAGATAAAGTAGTTGCCTTAATGGGAAATCATGAACAGGCCGTTATGAATGGCGAGGTAAACATTAAGTCAACTAAAGCTTTTGAATATGATGATGAAGCTGACTCTAAAGAAATGAAGTACATAGACTGGATGGTAAATCTTCCTAAGTATTATGAAACAGATAAACAGATATTTGTTCATGCCGGTGTTGAAGAGAAAGCTAGATCTTTATGGGAATGGGAGACAGATGATGATACATATCTCTGGAAACACTATACACTTGGAAAGTTCTATAAAACGATAATCGCCGGTCATACTCATACATCAGAGATTGCTGAAGATGAAGACTTCAATGAAGTATATTTTGATGGCAAATCTCATTACTATATTGATGGAAATACTCTGGATACCGGGATAATCAACGTTTTAAGATATGATACAGAAACTGGTGAATATACAAGTCTCCAGGATGGGGAATTTGTTCCTGTAGAACGCTATAGTGGATATTAATAAATATGAGGGGATATATGAAGAGGTATAATCTATTAATTATTGGAACAGTCATTCTTTTATGTTTAGCTGGCTGTACAATGGAAAAAGAAATAAAAGACTTTACAGGTTTTCCACTTGCTGATTTAAAAGAATATTATTCTGATAAAGATGTGGAAACTGTTCTGGAATTCAGTGATGAATATCCTGAAGGAATAGTCATGGCTCAAGAAATAAATGAAAATTTAGTTACGGCAACAGTATCTAAAGGAAGTGATAAAGTATATATAAACTCCTTTGTTGGGCAGAATATTGCTGATGCAAAATCTGTTCTTGCATCTTTGGGTATGACCGTTAAGGTAGATGAGGTCTATAGTCATAAAATAGCTAAAGATATTGTGCTGTTTCAAAGTGATATGAATTATAAAATTAAGCCGGGCTGTGAAATTACATTAATCGTATCAAAAGGAAAAGAATTGATTGTGGTTCCTGATATAAGCGGGCTGTCTCTGGAAGAGGCAGTTAACACTCTTAAAGAACTTGGTTTTAATGTTGATACAAATGAAATCTATGATAGCTCTGTTCCTAAAGGAAATGTAATTTCTCAGGATAAAAATAATGAAGAGCTGGAAAAGGGAAGCACAGTCAGCATTGATGTATCTTTAGGCAAGAAACCATCTGCATCAAAGAACAATACCAGTAATAATAAATTTCTGGCTAATCCGGAACAGCAGGAACTGGTCGATATAACTGGAGGCAATGGTGAATGGATTCCTGCAACAGGCAATGAATATATTGAAGAAGAACCAGTTGTAGATGTACCAATTGGCCCAGAACCAGCTTATGGTACTGTTTCATTTGAAAACGAAAATGCAAAACAGTCACAGTGGGATTGGTCATATGTTGATATGACATATTTATACAGTAATGGTGCTTGGTCGCTTGAAGCTTCTGGAAAAAATCTTTCCGAAGCAGAGCCATTTGCTATGAATGCTTTCCCATTCCCTGATTACGATGGTTATGAAGGTGAAATAATAAGCAGAACAGTGTGGGTATTTTTAGGAGGAACACAATAACAGATGTCTATATAAAATGGTTTTTGAAAGGAGCACAATGAGTTTAGACAAAGGAATAGCATATGGAAAAGAACACAGAAGACAGTACCGTGGTCCAAAATCATATGATGTAAATTGCAGAAATCACGGAAGTTGTGAGCATTGTCGGAATAATCGATTATACAGCTATAGAAAAAGTATAGCTCGCTATAATTCTTTGCTTCAGGATACATTAAGTGAAGCGTTAAATGCCAAAACATAAACAGTCAAGACGAAAAAAGATTTTTCAATGAATTTTGAAATAATAGAATCCAGCTATACACGTAAAAGATTTGAAGAATTAGGTTTTAAACTGGCAGACAGACAAAAGGCAACCATAATCTGGAACAAGCCAAATATTAATTTAGATGATAAACTTACAGCCTTAAAAGAAATACATTCAAGCACGAGAGACCATGTTTTAAAAGAACAGATTTGTGAAAGATTGCAATTTGAAAAAATGATTATGGAACAGTTTGAAGCAACTCGTGAAAATACCATATATGTTGTATTTGATACTGAAGAGAATTATCCATGCG
>JBJFHC010000205.1:0-2554 GCA_051893275.1 Erysipelotrichaceae bacterium
TGGCTTACCTTCAATGAAATCAACATGTTACTGCACCTTCCATTTATGGGTGCCGGTATTCTTTTTGAAGAGGGAGAAAATAAAGATCAGGTAACCTATACAGCCGCCCATCATGAGCTGTTAGCTTCAGCTAAGGCTGTAAAACTGGCTCATGAGATGATGCCGAATGCTATGATTGGCTGTATGCTGGCAGCTGGTCAGTTCTATCCATATTCCTGTAGTCCTGAAGATGTCTATAAGGGCATGGAAGCTGACAGAGATAACTACTTTTTTATTGATGTACAGGCCAGGGGTGAATATCCTGTCTGGGCTATTAAGAGAATGGAGAAACTTGGCATAAATCTTACAATAAGTGAAGAAGATAAAAAGGTCTTAAAGGAAGGAACTGTAGACTTCATATCTTTCTCCTACTATTCATCAAGATGCGTATCGTCCGATCCTGAAATATGCAGGAATAATGCCAGAGGCAATGCGGTCTTTGCCTCAGTTAAGAATCCATATCTGCAGGCTTCGGAATGGGGCTGGCAGATTGATCCGCTGGGACTAAGAGTTACCTGCAACATGTTATACGACCGATACAATAAGCCATTGTTCATTGTAGAAAATGGTCTGGGTGCCAAGGATACAGTTGTCGATGGACAGATTCACGACACTTATCGAATGGACTATATGAGAGAACATATCAAGGCTATGAATGCCGTAATCAATGAAGACGGGCTGCCACTTCTTGGCTGTACCTTCTGGGGTATTATTGACCTGGTATCTGCATCAACTGGTGAAATGTCAAAAAGATATGGCATGATTTATGTAGATAAAGATGATAAGGGAAATGGTACTCTTAAGAGATTAAAGAAGGATTCCTTCTACTGGTATAAGAAGGTTATTGAATCAAGAGGTGTAGAACTGGATTAAAAATATTTGGGGGCTGTTACAAAATAAGTAAGATACTCGTTGGCTGTAACAGCCTTTTTTATTGAGAATTACGATGTTTTACAGATGCAGTATAGTACAATTTCCTATTTCCTCGTCATATGAAGAGGAGGAAATGAATTAAACAATTTCAAACATAGTAAAATAAGAATTGTAATAAGTGCCTTCTTTCTTCTAATCATACAAGAATGCACTTATTACTGCACTTAAGAGTAAATTCTCGAGCACTTTTTAGCACAAAGCATAGAAAAAGGGCATTACAGCCTAGCTAATCAGTTCAGCTATTTTGTAACAGCCCCTTTTTATACTGTAGAAAAGTATTAAAACACCTAAGCTGTTCTTTTAATATGTTCAAGAGTAACTATTACTATATGAGGGTATTAATCTTAGGAAGACAGTGTTTTAGAACTTTGCGATAGGCACAGTATTCATCCATCAGGTAACAGGCATTCTGTCTTTTACAGCCACCATGGCACATTGATTCAAACTCACAGTTTTCACATGGTTTCTTTTTACAGCTGCTGTCTAAGATGAACTGTCTGCCATTTCTGTTAAGTTCGGTGAATGTACTGTCTTTTATATTTCCTAGTTTATGTTCATCCAGACAATAGAAGTCACAGGGGTAAACATCACCATTTGATTCTATGACATTCTGAATTATACACTGACCTATTAAACCACACTGATAGGGGTGGTGATTAATTATTATGGAAGCTAAATTTTCAAAGGTATTTACGTTTAGTACATTTCCCTTCATAGCTTCTTTATACCATCTGTCAAAGAAACGGTTAAAGAAGTCGGCATACTGTTCAGGCTTCAGGGAAAGATTATTTTCTGAATCATCCATTGATGGCAGGCAGGGAATAAGCTGTATATACTTGAAGTTGTTTTTTAGATAGAAATCAAACAGCTCATCGGGATGTCTTGACAGTCTGTCAGTTATTACGGTCAGGATATTGTACTGACAGTTATGTTTTTCCAGCAATCTGATTCCTTCCATTATTCTGATGAAGACACCATCGTTATTGATATCTTTTCTGAAATAATCTGTATTTGATTTATAGCCATCCAGTGAGACACCGACAAGGAAATTATGTTCTTTGAAAAATATTGCCCATTCATCATTTAAAAGAGTTCCATTAGTCTGGATGGAATAGTTTGTCTTAATTTTTTTGTGTTCTTTCAGTCTTTCTGTAAAGTATCTGAAATATTTAAGACCGGCAACGGTTGGCTCTCCTCCCTGGAAGGAGATATTGGCTGTCCCTTCATCATTCAGGTTTTCAGCTATTCTGTTTATTAAAACATCTGTTGTGTCTGATGACATTATGCCATGGTTAATGATTTCTCTATGTCTTGTTTCGTCAAAATAAAAACAGTATCTGCATCGAAGATTACAGGATGAGGATGCTGGTTTTATTAAAAGTGAAATTGTTTTATTCATAATTATTCAATTGGTTTCAGATAGAAATTTCCATAGAAGTTTTCAGTTTTGAAGGTGTTGATAATGACTTTGGAGTCTACTTTTCTGATGAATCTGGCAATGTCTTCAACTTCGTAGCTTGATACAACCGTTATCAGCATGGATACCGGTTTTTTAGAGTAGCCACCCGTACCATTTAGTCTT
>JBJFHC010000206.1:0-10139 GCA_051893275.1 Erysipelotrichaceae bacterium
ATTCTCCGAAACAAAATTATGTTCCTTTCCAAGCTCATCAGAAAAACGCCTTAAAATATCCTTAGTCATCGGTTCTATCTCACCAGACTTTGTCACAACTACAGTATCGCCATTTAACGGCTTACAGATACTGGACATGCCAAGCATAGAACCAATACAGTCTGAATCAGCCATCTGGTGACCGACAATAATGATATTGGAAGCCTCCTTAACCAGAGACTTGATAGTATTGGCCATAACTCTGACCTTTACACGGGATTGCCTTTCCTTGGCCTCCGAAGCTCCACCATAGAACACCGGTTCCTTGTCCTTTTCCTTGACAACTACCTGGTCGCCACCTCTTGTCTGCACCAGTTCCAGAAGACTTTGACACTCATTGTCCAGTTCCACAATATCATCGCTTCCCATCGCAAAGGCAATAGAGAGCGTAATATCCAGATCGGACTTCTTGGCTTCCTTGCGGATTGTATTCAGTATGGAAAAACGGTCCTTCAGAAGAGAATTAAATATCTCCTTGTTGAGCACCAGCTGCATACGATTATTTCTTAATGTCTTATATATAACCCCGTATTTACGGAAATAATCCATAACTACCAGCTTAATATTCGCATTGACAAAACTTACTGTATCCTCATTTTCATTAGTTTCCGAATAATTATCATAATTCAGTAAACCAAACACATAAGAGCGCTCTTCCAGTTTCTTAGACAGATCATATTCCCTGGAAATATCCCGGAAAATCAGGGTATTGTTCTTTTTATCCTTGGAAACAATATATTTCTCGTCATTAATAATAATGAGCTGCTGATTGGTAATCTCCGTTACCACATCCTGCAGATCTGGCAGCCAGTTTAATACCTTCTCACCTACGTGATCCTGAAGCGTATCTCTGAGCTGCTTATTCATATAGGTTATCTTAAAATTGGAATCATACATCACCAGACCAATATTTCCCTCTTCCATCGAAATCTTGGTAAGCGAAGAAACATTTCTTTCAATCTGCTTATAGTCCTCTTTAACATTCTTGTTCAAGGTCATAAAAGTGATGACAAAAATCACAATAAAGAAAACATAGACGCCAACAGCGCTCAGTATTGAAATATCAAAGAAAAAGTACAGACAAAACAGCACTGCCGCTGCCAGTACAAATGCCGATATAATAAAAATCCTAAAACGCGATAACCTGTTCATAATCTACTTCTTATTGATTATTATATATTTCTTTAGTGGTCCACTTCCATATAAAAATCCCACTATCATTAAAATAAACAGTGAAAATGGAAACAGAAAAAAGATACCAAGTATGACAAATAAAGCCATATTCTTATTAAATCTTATCTTAAGATATACCACCAGATAAATATAGCCAAAATATACAAGCACCAGAAAAGCCATCATTCCTGTGCAGAGCACAATGTACTTAACTATCTCAATATTGACAAGTCTGTCCAGATAGTTATTATAAATAAACATCGCAAAAACAAGACCAAAACATGCATAGGTCAAAACTGTACCTGGCTCAATAGGCAATAAAGCACCCGCATCAACATCCTTAATCTTAAACTTCCTCAGAAGCAGCAAACTTACTACATGAGTTAAAAAGCCCTCCATAACGCCCATCAGAATAATAGAAAAAACATAAGCTACCGGAAGCAGTGAATCAAGATTGATCATCGAAAAATCCATACCGGTACCCGATGTAATTTCCACAAAAGTATCCTTAATTGAACTTATCTGACCAATAATATCAAAACCAAACAAGGGCATCAGCACAAAAGTAATCAGTATCTCACCAATTGTATACAGCACAACCGATGCCAGCATCAGCCTTTGTTTATTCGCATTTTTCTTCAGAAAATAACTATAGCCAAGACCAACAATAATGCCTAAAGGCGCATAGAAAAGATAATTAAACGATGAAGAACCGATAATAAAAGTCAGAATCAGAAGACAGACACATAAAATACCGCCATCCTTAAGCTCATACATTGCCGCATAAATAATGATTACCACTGGAATCATCATTACAATATAAACATCAAATAAATAGGAAAACTGCCGATCCAGCAGCATCAGGGCACCGATTATTGCCAGAAGCATGGCCCCGGTTGTCAGTTTCTTAGTTTTGTTCAATATAAAAACCTCCTAAAAAATAAGCCCCATCAAAACGATGGAGGCTTTATTTAATTAGTCAATGATGTATGGAAGAAGTGCCATCTGTCTAGCTCTCTTAATAGCTGTAGCGAGCATTCTCTGATATTTGGCACTGGTACCAGTTACTCTTCTTGGAGTAATCTTACCATTGGCACTGATAAATTTCTTTAATAATTCAACATCCTTATAATCGATGTATTTAATATTATTCTTTGTAAAGTAACAAACCTTCTTATATCCGGTTCTCTGTTTTCTAAAAGCCATACCTTATTCCTTTCTTATTAATAAAATGGCAGATCATCACTGGAAATATCCAGTGGTGGCTGACTTGCAAAGTCTTCATCACCATAGCCTGTTTCAACACCAGGTGTATAAGTCTGGGAAGAATTATAACTGTTACTATTGTTATTGGAATAACTGTTATTGCCATAACCATTATTATTTCCATAACCATTGTTGTTGTAGCTATTATTAGAGTTATAGCCATTATTGGCATTATAAGAATTATTAGGCTGCTGATATGTATTGTTTGCAGGCGCATTAGAATTCTTATGCTGACCAATCAGACGCACAGTATTGCAGACAACCTCAGTCACATAAACTCTTCCGTTTTGACCCTCATAATTTCTGGTCTGAATTGAGCCTTCAACCGCAACAACTCCGCCCTTGGCTGCATACTGAGCCAGGAAATCAGCCTGCTGCCTCCATGCAACACAGCTGATAAAGTCGGCAGTCTGTGCTCCTTCCTGCGCTGAACGGTATCTTCGATCACACGCAAGCGTAAAAGTACAGGTTGAAATATTTGAATTTGTTTTTCTAAGCTCAATATCCTTAGTAAGCCTTCCAACCAGTACAACTGAGTTGATCATTATTACTTACCTTCTTTTTCTTCCTGAGAAATAGTCATTGATCTTACAACATCAGCGTTAATACCCATAAGACGCTTGAATTCATTTAAACCCTCAACGTCTACAGTATATGTAACAACTACATAATAACCCTTAGTCATATCATCAATTTTGTAGGCAAAATCACGTAAACCCCAGTCATCAACCTTATCGATTGTACCGTTGTGGCTTGTGATAATACCATGAAGACTCTCCATTAAATTAGCTTTAGCTGCATCATCTAATGTAGGCTTGATAATATACATAGTCTCATACTGTTTCATTATTTTTACCTCCTTCTGGACTAACGGGCAGATTACTGCCAAGGAATAGTATTTATTCAAAATTCTATTCGCCAAATAATTATAACAAAATTCTATCCATATTCAAGAACTATTTTAACTTTTTGGCTTCCCTTCACTTCTGACTTCTTGTTTTACTTTCACTAAGATCAACAGCCATTGTCTTGCATAGTACATCAACAGCCAGCTCATTTTCAAAATTCTTAGTCATAATAAGCTGAACAAGATAATAAATCACAGAAAAAACCACAAAAACAGCCGCAAAAGAAATCTTCAGCACACCCTCTCTTAAAAAACTCTGCAGATAAGTTCTTGGCTTCCCACTTTTATTGACGATCTGAATCTTCATCATTTTCTGTCCAATAGTCTGACCCTTGTTCTGTGTTGGAATATAGGTGGTTAAACCAAGTGAAACAATAAGGGCACAGACAAACATAAAAATAAGTTTGTCCTGCATTGCAGGATCGCTGTAGAAAACATTCATCGAAAAAGTAAAAAGACCAATTAAAACACCAAAAATCACAAAATCAATTCCATAGGAAACAACCCTTTTAAGTAAAAACTTCATATCCTAAACCTCATATCTATTAAACCATAAAATATTATTTCCAAAGAAACAAAAACTCATGGTACAATGTTCTTAGATTATAAAAGTCAAGGAAATATCACAATATGAAAAATGCTTTGCTCAAAGTCCGCGAGTTCAAAGAAATAATGACTCCAACGGAAAAAGAAATCGCTGACTACATACTGGAAAATTCCAGTCTCATCTGCAACATGACTATCAGAGAATTTGCCGAAAACACCTTTTCATCGCCAAGCTCAATTGTCCGCTTCTGCAAAAAAATAGGTTTCGAAGGCTTCAACGATTTTCAGAAATCAGTTCTCTATGATATTGCCAGCCAGAACAAAAAAGAAGAAAACGCTTCTCTTTCCCTGAAAGCCAATGAAGACATCGGTTCAATTATCAATAAAGTCTCAAGAGGCAATATCAAAATAATTGAAGAATCAAAAAAACTGATAGATGAAGACACCATCGCCCATTGTGCATCTCTTCTCTCGTCAGCCCGGAAAATCCTGCTCTTTGGCATTGGTTCATCCTACTATGTAGCCAAAGACCTCTATATGAAACTTTTAAGACTGAATATGCCGGTCTATTCTGATGAAGACTATCACACCCAGCTGATGCGGGCCAGAAACTCTTCAAGCGATGATGTAGCTTTTATCTTCAGCTATTCCGGTCAGACTAAAGAAATGATTGACTGCATAAATCTGCTTAAAAAGAATGGCGCAACCGTTGTTTCTGTCACCAGATATACACCATCAACTATTTCTAAGCTGTCTGACTACAACCTCTATGTAGCTTCTGGCGAACCGGTTCTCAAAAAAGAGAATCTGGCATCAAAAGTTGCGATGCTCAATCTGGTAGATATGTTATATACTATCTATATAGTGTCATATTATGAAGGAACATTTAATACACTTCTTAAAACGCATTTAGACAAAGGAGAAGAAAACTATGGGCTTATTTGATAAGCTGCTCAAAAAAGAAGAAAACCTCAAAACATTCGCTGATAGCGAAATTATTACCCCGGTAAAAGGAAAACTGATTAATGTTGAAGAAGTAAAAGACCCTGTATTTGCCCAAAGCATGATGGGACAGAGCATTGCGGTTGAACCAGCTGACTCAGATGTAGTCGCTCCATGCAACGGTACTCTGGAAGCAGTCTTCCCAACTGGTCATGCTTTTGGCATCAGAATGGCTGATGGAACCGGCCTGCTGATTCATATCGGCATCGATACCGTTTCACTTAATGGTGAAGGATTCAAAGTCTATAAGAAACAGGGCGATAAAGTAAAAGCCGGCGAAAAAGTTGTTTCTGTAGATTTTGACCTGGTAAAGAAAAAAGGCCTTGAGGCCTCTACGATGCTGATCATCACCGAACCGGTGGATGGCAAAACATACAGCTTCATCGATCCTCAGGATGTTGAAAAACTCCAGATCATCAATAAGTAAAACAAAGCCTGCATTAAGCAGACTTTTCTTATATTCTGAAAGCGTAGGTAAAGCCCTCGCCATGCACATCCTTAATATCTGTAACTACCACAAAAGCCTTGGGATCAATACGGTTTACGGCATCCAGAACCTTCTGATACTCATTATCACCAACTATTGACATGAGTACCTTGCGCTTTTCGTGGGTATAGCCACCCTGTCCATCAAGAATGGTTGTACCTCTGTCAATCACATGATGAATTTCATCCGCAATCTGCAGGTATGAATCCGAAATAATCTTGATTTCCTTCGACTTGGTACCGCCAAAAGAAATAATCTTTTCACAGCCCTTCGAAGTACAGTAAACAGCCACAAAACCCATCAGAACCTGAGGAATGCCATAATTAATAAGGCCAAGCATTACCGACAAGCCATCAGTAATAAGCACACCGATACTTACTTTAAGACCCAGAAACTTATTCATCAAAAGTGGCGGCAGATCCATACCACCAGTTGAACCGCCCTGTCTGAAAACTATGCCGATACCAGCACCTCCCAATAATCCGCCATAGACAGATGCCAGAATCGGATCAATTTCAAAAGGTTCAATAAGTTTGGTCACCAGTATCAACAGTGGCGGATAAAGAATTGATGAAACCAGGGTTTTTAAGGCAAATTCCTTTCCCATAAAAATGGCACCCAGAATAAACATCAGGACAACCAGAAAAGAAGAAATATATTCCTTGGGGATATTGGGCAATAATGGTGAAACCGCAACCGCAATACCTGCCACGCCACCCGATAAAATATTTCCCGGAATAATAAACAGACCAGAAGAAAGCGCCAGACACAAAGTACCCAGCGCCATCAGTAAGAATTTTTTAATCATCCGATTATATCCGTAATGATCTTAAGACCATTATCCTCATAATACTTAATCTTTAAAGAATCCTCTACGTTAATACCTAAAGCCTTCAGAGAATTATCCAGCGTTACCTTTAACACATAAGTATCACCATTATACTTAAGATATAGATAAGTATTGCCTTCTATTACCAGCCTGTCAAGTGCATCTACATAAATCACCTGTTCCTGACCTTCTACAACCTCGCCAGCACTCTTGCCGGTGGCAATCTCAATCAACTCCTCAATTGAAGTCTTGGCATCATTTGAAGCCTTGACTGTATAAACCTGCTGATAGTCTCGGGCATCAACCATGGCATACATCTTCACAAGACCCGCAGAGTCCTTTAAAGAAAGAATATACATTGGACTGTTGTCGATATTTACCAGTACCGGGAAGGTAGCGGTATAGCCATAATTGAGCACTTCACCTTCAGCTGAACGCATGACTGAATATTCATCAGCACCACTGGTTGCGATATATTCGGCTTTATGAGTTCTCAGATTTACCAGGCAGAAACCAATATTGGATTCATCCGAAATAATCGAAGTCATACCGGTATAAAGCCAGATATCACCATCCTTGGAAATATAGTTATAGCCCTCAGAGGTCTGAATTACACCTTCCTGGCCAATTACTGAGTTAATGAAACCAGACTTATATTTACCATTATCATCAAGTTCGGCAATAACCAGATCCTCCGGATAGATTCTGTCAATCCAGCTTGGCGCATCTTCAATCGAATACTTCTCACTCTCACCAGTAATCGGGTCAAAGAGCACTACACCGGTAACTCTTCTTAAAGAAGAAATACCACGGTAAGTATAGGTAGTACATACATAATAAGGATTACCCTGCTCATCTATTTCAAAAGTTGGATCACCGAAAATATCAAAAGGATGTGATATTCTAAGCTTCCTGTAAAGATTATCAAAGAAATAGCCGCTTGGCACATACTTCATACCCTTTTCCAGGCGCTTAAGCTCAGTCTGACCGGTAGTAGTATTGACAATAATATAGCCAGGAATACCATTAGACATATTCTTGACATATTTAATAAAACCATCATAGGCCAGAGGTGTTACACGGTAAGTGCCTTCTTTGTAGGAAATCTGTGAATACTCACCAGATACCAGAAACTGTGAAACCAGGTCTGGCATCTCACCCATAACCTTGTCGCCAAGCTTGCTGGCAGAACTGCGGTCAATAATGGCAGTTGTATTGAAACTGTATTCCGGAATTTCCGAAAGATCCACATCATCAATCGTAATACGGCTGGCATAGGCCTTCGCATTAAAGAAAGGTGAGAATACAATACTGGTACCTACAAGATAAATAATCAGTACGCCAATAATACCCAGAATAATCTTGGTTACAATAGAAACCGTTGAAGACTTGAAGAAATACTTCCAGCCCATTGTACCAATCTTAGAAATACTCTCCGGTAAAGAAAGTATCAGAAATTCCACCAGCAGAATCAGAATGTAAAAATAAAACCGATAATCATGAATATTAATAGCCGGCAGCATAAAGTAATAAAGAATTATGGCAGTAAAAAGTACCACCAGATATTTCCACGCTTTTTTCATTTCATCCTCCATTTTTTAACACTAAACAATTATATAATCTCAAACCAGAATTTAGAATATTCACCATAGACAGAATCAACACCATAGCTTAATCCGTGTTTCTCCAGAATATTCTTGGCCAGAGATAGTCCAATACCCGAACCGATGGCTGAACGCTTATGTTCCTTATCTACCTTATAATAACGGTCCCAGATCTTGTTTCTGTCCTCTTCCCTGATACCCATACCATTATCCAGAACATAGACACGATATTTATCCTCTGTTTTCTCAACACCCAGCGTTATCTGCTTATTATCAGAGTCATTATAGTTATAGGCATTATTCAGAAAATTATAAAGAACCTGCTTAAGACGCTTAGGATCGGCATAAATCTCTTTATCCTCCACCAGTTTCAGCTCAAACTTAACCTTATTGGACCTGAAATAATTCAGATACTGATTATAAACATCCTTAAGCATATTATTAAGCGAAATCTCTTCTCTTTTCAGTTCGATTTCATCTACCTTAGAAAAATCCAGCAGATCATTAACTAAAGAAGTAAGACGCTGAGCCTCATTGATAATAATCTGAGCATTCTCCGCATTATCTTCACCAGGCAGATCCCTGATCATCTC
Source organism: Erysipelotrichaceae bacterium (assembly GCA_051893275.1). GTDB lineage: Bacteria > Bacillota_I > Bacilli_A > Erysipelotrichales > Erysipelotrichaceae > Colivicinus. The sequence goes on from JBJFHC010000206.1 coordinate 8,447, forward strand.
GCCATAGCCAACTATCATTGTCAGCGGTGTCTTCAGGTCATGACTGACATTGCCAATCAGCTCCTTCTTGGCCTTCTCCGCCTTAAGTATCTCCCTGTTGGCAGCTGTCAGAACATCGTTAAACTCACTTAATTCCCTTATATCCGTGTGAAACTTATCACCCTTATACTGACCATAGGGCAGAAGTTTTGACTCACTCTTAAGCTGATTAATAGGCTTCAAGACCATCTGGGCAATAATCACTCCCATCGCCATTGACATCAGGATGATAATCAGTATCACAAAGAATGCCTGTGAACTGAAAGTCTTCGATACCACATTGACCGGTGTTACCACACTTGAAACCAGCACCAGAATATCACTGTTATAGTTAGAGCTGGTTAAAGTACCATAGATATAAATATCATTACGGTCCGAGCTGGCGAACTCATAATTCTCAAAAAGCTTAGATCCGCCATTATCCTGAACCATATAGGCAAGCTCCGAAACCTCGCTTAAAGTTAGATTGCTTAAAACACAGGCATTGCGTCGGGAATTGATTGTCACACTTTCAACTCCGGTAACTACCATGATACAGACATCCTCTTCCAGAGTCAGCGTACGGATAAACTCATCCAGATTACGGTTATTAATATTAACCGCAACCGATTCAGCCGTCTCCTTCATCGAATTAATCTTATTGTTCTTGTAAATACGCTTAACCAGAAGCCCCTGCGATGTAGTCACCAGCATTACCGTAATGACCACAAAGAGCACCAGAATCTGAACAATCTGCTTAGTTAAACTAGTCTTTCTTCTCAAAACGATAACCTACTCCTCTGATTGTAGTAATCAAAGACTCATAAGGACCCAGGTCCTTTCTTAAAAGCTTCATATGCGTATCCAGAGTTCTAGTATCCGAATCACACTCATAACCCCAGATATTGGAAATAATACTCTCACGCGTAACCGCCTTGCCTCTGTTTTCCACCAGATACAACAACAGTTCAAACTCCTTATTCGCCAGGTCTATCTTCTTGCCGTCAACCGAAATATTGTGGGCAACCGGATCAATAACCAGGCCATCAATCACATAAGACTTATCATCCTGCTGCTTATTGTTTCTTTTCACAATAACCCGAATTCGAGCCATCAGTTCCTTCAAAGAAAAAGGTTTAGTCACATAATCCTCACAGCCCACATCAAAGCCATAGACCCTGTCATATTCCTCGCCAAGAGCTGTTAAGAAAATCGCATGAACCTCCTTAATCTCCCTCATCTTCTTCAAAGTATCATAGCCAGACATATCAGGCATCATGATATCGATAATACAGACATCAAAATCCTCTTTCCTGAACTTCTCAATCGCATCCCTGCCATCAACCGCCAGAACCACATCAAAACCCTCATGGGTTGCATACTTATAAATCATTTCTCTGATGAGTTTTTCATCATCAACCACTAATATCTTTGCCATAATCTCATTATAATTTAACATTCTGAAAATTTTATGAACATTTTCCAAAAATTAGAGTATAATAGAAAAGTACTTGCGGTGTAGCCAAGCGGTAAGGCGGTAGACTCTGAATCTATTATGCATTGGTTCGATCCCAATCACCGCAGCCAGAATTTAAGGATATGGTAAAACATATCCTTTTTATTTAACCTATTAAAAAGAGCTCCTTAGAGCTCTTATTGAATTATCATTTTGTTT
>JBJFHC010000207.1:0-2549 GCA_051893275.1 Erysipelotrichaceae bacterium
TATCACGATACATGAAAATTAATGCAATAACGATTTCCAGTGCAACTGTAATCAACACACGAGCAGAAAGTGATACTAGCTCCAAGGAAAAATCGTAGGATCGCATTATATCAATAGTCACAGCTTCTGCATCCTTTGATATCGATATATTTTCAATGCCCTTAACTTCTGCTGTAAAATAAGAATCAAAAGAATACCTTAAACAGTAAACCACCAGAAAACCAATAACCGCTGTAGGCAGTACTTTAGCCAGATAAGAAATAAATTCTGGAGGCTTCTTATTGTCTGGAAATATGATAAAAGGAAGAAACCTCGTGATAATGGTTGCCAGAGATATAACGGCAATGGTAATGAAACTTTGACTTACACTCATTTACTAGACTCCCTTCGATATAAAAAGAAGAAACAGACAACTATGATTATCATGGCCACAATAAGGTAATTTGATGGACCCAATATGATTAAAGAAATAATCGAGGCAGCTATACCAATCAGGGCCGAAAGATAGTTTTTCTCTTTCTCCAGCTTGTCAATAAACATCACCACAAACAGGGCAGTCATCACAAATTCAATCCCCCTGGTGTTAAAGTGGATGACTGAACCAAGAAGTGAACCGGTAAGAGCACCACATATCCAGTATATCTGATCTAGAAGCGTAATAAAAAACATAAACCAGCCCTGATCAATACCCTCTGGAGCATTTAATGAACAGTTTAAAGAAAAGGTTTCATCACTCATGCCATAAATCAGATAGAACTTCTTTAAGCCGGTATTCTTAAACTTATCCAGCATTGATACGCCATAGAAAAGATGTCGGGCATTAACCATCAAGGCCAGAAAAAAAGCGCTGAAGGGATCAAAAGGCGACAGTAATAGTTCAACCGTCAGAAACTCCATGGAACCGGCATAAATAAAGATGGTCATACATAAAGGATAGATAAAGGAAAAACCCTTAGAACTCATCAGAAAACCATAAGATATACTCAAAACCAGATAGCCAGCCAGTACCGGAAGGGTATAGGGAAAGGCAGCTTTTAAAGCTTTATACTTCATATTTTTTATCTTACTTTTTCATTTTAAAGTGGTCAAGAAGATACATGATATAATTTTTCTATATCTGGTTATTAAAATTATGAAAAACGAAAAAATCTATAGCATGCCATTCAATAAGGTTTATCCCTTGTTAATCAATAAAGCAGAAAGAAAAAACCGAAATAAATCAGAAGTACTCGAACTTACTTCCTGGCTTTTGGGCTATAGTGAAGAAGAAATTAATAATTATTTAAACAGTGAAATAAGCTATGGTGATTTTTTTATTAATGCACCGAAACTTAATCCATTTTATCTCAATATCAAAGGCAGTATCTGTGGCATAAAAATAGAAGAAATTGAAGAAGACCTGATGCGCCAAATCAGATGCCTTGATAAACTTGTTGATGAATTATCCAAAGGCAAAAGTATAGCCGCAATAAAGGAGAAATATGCAGGACATAAGTGAAAAAGACTGGAAATTATTCAGAAGAAAACTGCCAGAGTGGCAAAAGAACCGCATAAACAGGCTCTTCCAGGAATACAAAGAACTGATTGATTCAGACATGGAAGAAGGAGAAAAATTCTATCAGCTAAAAAACAGGATAAACAGTGACTGCAAAACGCCAGGAGTCTCTGTCAGACTATCGCGTAAAGACAGTCCATTCACTGTAGCCCAGCTTATTTATGATGGAGCTATAACCAGAGATGATATAAAAGAATTCTCTGATGATTTCAAAGAAGTGGTGGAACTTTATTTAAGATGAATCTGAAAGAAAGAGCCAGAAAACTAAAGAAAGATATTCCTACGGTTTTCTTATGTTTAAAGGATTCAAGAACGCCAATATCGGCTAAAATAATGGCTTTACTGGTTGTTGTACAGGCTTTAAGCCCGATAGACCTGATTCCTGATTTTATACCCGTACTTGGCTATCTGGATGATGTGGTATTATTGCCGTTTCTTATTTATTTTACTATTAAGCTGATACCGGAAGATATCTGGAAGGAAAACAGCGAAAAGGAAATTGTTTTAGATAAAAAATGGCAGTATGCTATACCGATTATTGTGATATGGATACTTGTTATCACTGTGGTTATTAAACTGATATGTATGAAGAAGAAATAAAAATTCTCACCGGCAAAGATACCGTAAAAGGCTGTCGATATTTTGAAGAACTGTCAAAAGAGTCATCAAAGAGTGATAAGTATTATGCCATGATTGATGAACTATATCCCTTATTAGAATCAGCTAATGCCTATGTACGCATCAGAAGTTTTTCTCTAATGTGCTTTCAGGCCAGATGGGATAAAGATGATAAGCTTGATAAATATATTAACGATATGCTTAAGCTTTTAAATGATGATAAACCAGTTGTGGTCAGAAAATGTTTAGAAGCCTTACATGAGCTATTGATTTATAAGGATTATTCATTAAAGGCTGAGAAAGCTTTAAATAATATTGATCTGAACAAATATAAAGATACCATGGCTCCTTTGATACGGAAAGATATCGAGGCATT
>JBJFHC010000208.1:0-5443 GCA_051893275.1 Erysipelotrichaceae bacterium
AGTATATGGAAACATATCAACCGGATAGACAGTATCAAAATGATAATAGTCTTTTAAAAGACTCAGGTCTCTGGCTAAAGTTGCTGGGCCACAGGAAATATAGACAAGCTTTTTAATGTCAGCTTTTTTAAGCGATTCCACCAGACTGGAAGATAAACCTTTTCTTGGTGGATCTACTATTACCACATCTTTGCCATTGATATATTTATCCATTGGATTTTTGGCATCATCCAGATAGAATGTGGCATTGTTTATATTGTTTAATCTGGCATTCTCTCTGGCATTTTCTACCGCTGATGGCACTACTTCTACCCCAGTTACATCTTTGGCGTATTTGGATATAAATAAAGAAATTGTTCCAATACCAGAATAAAGATCAAGAACTGAATCATTTTTAGTAATACTGGCCAGATCTTTAGCCAGAGTATATAGGTTTATCATCTGATGATAGTTGACCTGATAGAAGGATTTTAATGATATTTTAAATTGTAATCCTTCAAATTCATCTATGACATATCCTCTTCCATAGATTACTTTTTCTTCCGTGCCTAAAACTACATTGGTATCTTTATCGTTCAGATTTAAAATGACTGATTTAATATTTGGATACTTAGTGGTTAATGGTTCAATAAGCATATTAAAATCACTAAATTTTGAGACTATGAAAGCTATCATTACCTCATCTGTCCCCATACAGTGCTTAATGATGATATGTCTTAGATAAGTATCTAAGTTATTTTTAATAATTAGTGGTTTCAGATAGTTTAATATTTCATTTGCCAGTTCTGTTTCAATATAACAGCTATCAAATTCAACAATGTCGTTGGAATACTTTCTGTAGAAGCCAAATTTTGAATCTGAAACCGGTATCTGCGTCTTATTGCGGTAGTATTCGGTTTTTGGCGAAGGAAGTACATCTTTTACTTCAACATCCAGATTAAAGTTTCTGAAGGTCTGTATCAGTGATTTTTTCTTTAAATAAAGCTGATAGTCATAATCAATATAACGATAATCACAGCCTCCACACTTATAGCTCACCGGGCAGTTAGACTTAATGCGGTATGGCGATGGTTCCAGCATTTCATCGATAATGCCATAGGCCAGATTCTTTTTATGAGAAATGATTTTGACATTGGCCGTTTCATTTAGAATCATGCCCTTGACAAAAACCACGAGACCCTCGTGTTTACAGATGCCCTGGCCATCAACCGACATATCGATACATGTTAATTTAATAATCTGATTTTTCATAAAGCTAATATAAAAAACTTCTGATTACTCAGAAGTCTCTTGATTATCGGTGTTTTCAGTATCGGTATTCTCTGTTACCTCGCCTCTTAATTCGGCAGCCAGATTTTCATCCTGGGCTTCAGATACATACTGTCCCTGTTTCTCAGTCATTGATGAATTCTTGGTAATTACATATGAATACCAGGAAGGATCGGAAGAACCATCAGGGATATAGTTATAGACAGTTACTGATAAATCATACATCTTCATACCATCACTTGACTTAGTGAAGTATGTAGAAACTGGAAGTTCCTTATTCACAATATCATAAATCTGTTCAGCTATTTCCTTTACTTCATCATGACTTACTGTATCTTTGGTATCGACATTGATACGATATTGGGCAGTAGTCATAACTATTTCAACAGATTCAACATTGCTTAAGGATTCGATAGAACTTTTAATATTTGCGGTATTAGTTTCGCTAATAGCGGGATTTAAATCATTATCATATCTGTTTCCCAGAACTGGCTTGTCATTCTGCATGGCAGATATCAGGAGAATTCCACCAAATACCAGGCAGGGAATCAATATAATAATGCTGGAAATCATCAGCACAATAGCCGATCTGGATAACTTCTTTTTCTTTTTAACTTTCTTTTCCATACACCCTATTTTAGCGTTTTTGTAACTCCTTAGTCAATAAATCAGAAGCCATCTTTGGATTAGCCTGGCCTTTTGATTTCTTCATTACCTGACCAACCATAAAGCCTAAAGCTCTGTCCTTGCCGTTTTTGAAGTCAGTTATGGACTGTGGATTTTCATCGAGCACTTCAGTTACAATCTTCAGGATTACATCTTCATTGGATACCTGTTTCATGCCCTTGGCTTCAACTACTTTCTCTGGATCTTCACCACCAAGCATGGCTTCTAATACTTCCTTAGCCTGTTTAGAAGAAATAGTTCCTTCATTAATCATATTGGATAGCTTAGAGAGATTAAGCGGTGTAACTTTGGTTGTAGTAATGCTTTCTTCTTTCTTCTGCAGTAATCCATTTAATTCAGAAGTTAAAAGGTTGCAGAGATTCTTGGCATTTCTGGCTGATTTAACTGCTTCATCAAAATAGGCAGACAAATCCTTGTTGCCCAGAAGCAGATTGGCATCATATTTAGATAAGCCCAGTACATCTACATATCTTCTATACTTGGCATCAGGCAGCTCAGGCATATTTTCTTTAATTTCCTTAATCCAGTCATCATCGATTCTGATTGGAAAAATATTTGGTTCAGGGAAATATTTATAGTCCACACCCGATTCCTTTAAACGCATGGCTACCGTTGTCATTGTTTTTTCATCAAAACGTCTGGTTTCCTGGATTACTTTTTCACCCTTATCTAAAAGTTCAGACTGTCTTTTTGCCTCATAATCAATGGCATCCTTAACATTCTGAATAGAGTTCAGATTCTTTACTTCGACCTTGGTGCCAAATACAGAAGAGCCTTCTGGCTTAATTGAAACGTTAACATCACATCTCATTGAGCCCTCTTCCATCTTTACATCCGAAACACCCAGATAATCCAGAGTCTGTCTTAATTTCTCAACATAGAGGGCAGCTTCTTCACCAGAGGCAATATCTGGTTCAGATACTATTTCTAACAGTGGTACACCTGCTCTGTTAAAGTCTAATAAAGACTGATCATAGAGATGGAACTGCTTGGCAGTATCTTCTTCCATATGAGCACGGTTTATTCTGATCTTTTTATAGTTTCCATCAACATCTATTTCGATGTAGCCGTTTTTACCGATCGGATGAAACTGCTGAGTAATCTGGAAACCCTTAGGCAGATCGGAATAATAATAATTCTTTCGGTCAAACTTAATTACCTTATCAATATCCAGATTTAAGGCAAAACAGGTCATGATAGCCTTGCGTACAGCTTCTTTATTGACACAGGGCATGGCACCTGGATGACCCAGGTCTACTTCATTGACACAGGTATTGGCTTCAGCCTTGAATTTATAGGGAGCACCTGAAAACATTTTAGTATTGGTAGTCAGCTCCAGATGGATTTCAATACCTACTACTACATCATATTTCATCTTAGAAGTCCTCCTTGGTTACATCAGCTAAACCAGTAATAGATTCAATGGCACTGGAAATATTGAACATATCCTGTTCCTTAAATGGGTTGCAAGTCAGATTGACACCAACAGGCAAACCATCACTGTAGCCCATAGGCAGAGTGATCGATGGAAGACCGGCAAAGTTGCCGATAACCATATGGTTGTCAGCTACCAGATATTCATCAGTCAGTTCATTAGTACTGGTCTGATTGATAAGCGGTGCAGTAGATGGAGCAGCCGGTGCCAGCAAACCATCGGCATCATTAAGCTTTGTCATTACATCATTTACAATCAGTCTTCTGATCTTCTGCGCCTTACGGAATATTCTTTCCTGATTGTCTTCCTTTAAGGCATAGGAACCGATGACAAATCTCTTCTTGATCCATGGGCCAAAACCGGCAGTACGGGAATTGATCATCAGTTCATCAATTGATTTGCCGGTTTTTCTTTCACCAAACAGTAAGCCACTTAGATTTGAATGATTGGCAGTTGCCTCGGCATTGGCGATAATATAGTAAGTAGGAAGAATAGCTCTCATTAAGGTTTCATCAAAATAAACTTCTTCAATAATGGCGCCCTTTTCCTTTAAACCAGATACCACTTTATTAAAGCTCTCTAATACATCTTTGTTAGAAATGGCATCAGTTACATTCTTGAATACCAGAATCTTCTTATCTTTTACATCAGCATTCAGATTTTCTGAATAATCTTCTACCGGCAGATTAGATGAAGTCATATCCCTGTCATCTCTTCCAGCCAGTACTTCTAAAGCCAGAGCCGCATCTTTGACATTGGTTGTAAAATAACCAACATGATCTAAAGAAGATGAATAAGGAATAATGCCAAATCTTGATATACGGCCATAAGTTGGCTTAACACCTACAATACCATTAAATGAGGCCGGTTTTCTGACTGAGTCACCAGTATCTGAGCCAATAGCCAAAGCTACAGCTCCTGAGGCAACAGCTGTTGCCGAACCGCCTGATGAGCCACCTGAGATTCTCTCCAGATCATAAGGATTGTGTACTGGTCCAGTTAGGGCAGTAAGATTGGTGCCACCCATAGCCAGTTCATCCATCGAGGCCTTGGCGACAATTACACCGCCTGCTGCTTCAATCTTGTCAGTTATAGTGGCATTATAGACTGGAACATAGTTGTCCAGAATGGCACAGGAAGCAGTTGTCAGTACACCTTTGGTGTTTACGTTGTCTTTTAAGACTACGGCAACATTATTTAATTTGCCTTCACCTTTAACAGCTGGCTCAACAAAGGTAACGATGTTATTAAGTTTTTCATTATACTTGTGCAGCTTTTCAATCGATACGGCTACATTATCTTTATTACAGTCACTTATTCTCATTACTTCACCACCTTTGGAACCACTACATGGCCCTGTTTAACATTGGAAACGTTGCTTAAGGCTTCCTTTTGCGAGATGTTGTTAGTAACAACATCATCTCTTAAGAAAACAGTTGGCTCTTCAAAAGGATAAACCATTTCCTCAACCCCTTCTGTATCAATGGAGTCAAAAAATGACAGCATCTTTTCCAGGGTTACAAAATCATTTTCAATATCGCTGGCCTCTTCTTCACTTACATCAAACATAATGTCTAAAGCCAGTTCATGTATTTTTTCTTTATCTACCATAACTACCTCATTAATGAATATCAATATTTCTAAGTATCATATATTTTGGACCCTTAAGCTTTCTTAAAGAACATTCTTCCTTAGAGAACTTAACAGTTTTAATCGCTTCATAGATATTTCCGGAAATTGATAAACCGGTCAGTGGAATATATTTTTCACCATCATAATAGAAAGCCAGTCTCACCTCGCCACCAAAGTAGCCGGTTGATTCATCAAGCTGTGGTGAAGAGAAGTAGGAAACAATCAGATGTTTTTCTTTCTTCATGGCCTGCTTAGTTATAGGTTTATCGTTGTTTACTAATTCCATTACAGTATAATTACCAGTTATGTTCTTTATATCCAGATAGCTTCCATACTGTATATCACCATAAAGATTTTTAACCATGCCATTTTCAATCAGTTTCTTTGATTTCAGTACTATGCCATTGCCATCAAAATATC
>JBJFHC010000208.1:5543-10116 GCA_051893275.1 Erysipelotrichaceae bacterium
TCCTTATATTTATCAGCCTTAAATACGGCATTGGCACATTTTAATGCTATATCATTTAAATCATTTTTCTTCTTAAAAACTTTTTCAATATTTCTGCTGGCTTCAGGCAAGGCATAGGCTTTATTTAAGGTGGCTTTTGCCTTATTTACAGCCATATTTATTTTCTTCTTAATTGAAGTTTTGTTGTCGGAAGCTACGATATTGAAGGTTGAAGAACCGGTTTTATCTTCTATATTTACATATATCGTGCAACTGATATTTTCGGTTTCTACAGCCCTATTGATCTCCAGTTTCTTTAAAACATAGAAGAGTTCACGGGCATTTTTATTTATTTTCTTTATTTCATAATCCGAAACATTTTTATTTTCATTTAATAAAGCTGTCAGTAATTCAATCATGCAAGCTTAGCCTCCCCTTTCAGATATGGACCGCCATCAGCCACAAATACCCATTCCTTATGACCCTTGCCGCACATGCCAGAACCAATTACCTTAAAGTCCTTAGAGACCATGCTGATTGAATTGAGCAGATCAACTACATAACCCGAAATTATAACCGGCGATACTATTTCACCTGTAAAATTGCCATCTTTTATTTCTAGACCATAAGTAGCTGTACACTGTATCTGCCAGTTTTTAGGGTCTTCCATACCATTATTGGTGTCAAATAGCATATAACCATGTTTGACTGATTTAATCATTTCATCAACATCATCCTCACCTGGTGAGAAGAAGGTATTGGTCATACGGGTATAGGCCTTATGATCAAAGGACTGTCTTCGGCCATTGCCTGTTGGCTTTGTACCCAGCTGCATGGCACTCAACAGATCAGATATACCTGTCTGCAGGATACCATCCTTAATAATCTGGGTATCTGTAGCCAGTACTCCATCATCATCAAAGAAGTAAGATCCAGCTGACAGGGCTGCAGCTGCTCCATCATGCATATTGACCTTTTCGCTGGCAACTTTTCTGCCGACATATTCTTTGGCTTTAGCACGATTCTTTACAAACATGTCCATTTCGACCCCGTGTCCAAAGGCTTCATGCGCAATCAGACCGGAAATTGTTGGATCAGTAATAATTTCATAGGTTCCAGGTACTATTGGTTTGGCACTTAGCATCTTAACCGCAAGTTCAGCCAGACCTAGAGCTTTTTTGTTTAGCTGATTTAAAGCTTTCTTAGTATCTACTTCATTTTCCGAGGTATAGACCTGTTTAATATTATCGCCATCTCTGGATACCGCCATCAGCATGGTGTTGGTCCAGTCAAAGCACTGGTCTAAGGTCTTATTCTTTGACACAAAGATTTTGGATACCGATCTTTTCTGCATAACGGCATTTACCTGAATAATGCGTTTATCATATTTAACCACTTTATTTCTGATTTTATTCAGTTTATCCAGTATTTCTTCATCAGTAAGCGTACTTTTGTCTTCACGGGAAAAGCTTTTTTCCAGCTTTTCATCATCCATTGAATTTAGTTTTACTCTTTCCTGTTTAAGACCATCAAGTTTAATGGAATTTCTTAATTCATCCAGGTCAAGATTTTTTATATCGTTGCAGGCAAATTCAGAGTAGTTTCCATCTTTACACAGTTTGATGACAAAGCCACATTCATTGTCTATATCTGACATGTCACTTACATGTCCATTGGTACTGATTCTTTTGAATTTTGTATAGGAGCCAAGTATTGAAATGTAGTCAAATTCTTTATCAAGTTTTTTGACAATTTTTCTGGCTGTCGGGATTCTGGATTTTAAAAAGTCGTTTAAAGCCATAGTAAAAACCTCCATCTATATATTTTAACATTATAAATATAAATAATTCTTAATAGTTTTATTACAAGATTAATATATAATGAAATATTTTACATTTGTACTGTAAACTATTACATTAAAAGGTAAATTAGACTCATTTTAAATTGAATCATTCATTGATATTTAGTAGAATCTTTTAAAAGAGGTAAAGTTTTTATGAATTTTGTTTTTTTATCGCCGAATTTTCCAAAAACCTATTTCAATTTTACCGATAGATTAAAGAAAAACGGTTTTAACACCCTGGGCATCGGGGATGAACCCTACAACAGTCTTTCCGAAGAATGTCGAAATTCTCTGACTGAATACTACAAGGTATCAAGTCTGGAGAATTATGATGAAGTGTATCGAGCAGTCGCCTATTTTGCGTTTAAGTATGGAAAACTGGACTGGCTGGAGTCAAATAATGAGTACTGGCTTATCCGTGATGCGCATTTAAGAGATGATTTTAATATCAGTACTGGTCTAAAGACGGATAGAATTGATGGCATTAAATATAAAAGCTGCATGAAAAAGTTCTATGAGATAGCCAAAGTACCGGTTGCCAGATATCATCTGGTAAGTGACTTAGAAGCTGGCAAGGCTTTTATTGATAAAGTTGGCTATCCGGTAGTAGTAAAGCCGGATAATGGTGTCGGTGCCTATGCCACCTATAAGCTAAGCAATGATGAGGAACTTAAAAACTTCTATAACACAAAACCCGATGTTACTTATATTATGGAAGAATTCATCAATGGTACCATAGTTACTTATGATGGCATCTGTAATTCAAACAGAGATATAGTCTATGAAACCAGTCATGTCTTCCCTGAATCAGTAATGGATTCAGTAAATGATCAGCTGGATATGATATATTACTCAAAAAAAGAAATACCTGCTGACTTAAAGGATATGGGAAGAAGAGTAATTAAGGCTTTTGATTCTAATTCAAGGTTCTTCCATCTGGAATTCTTCCGTCTGAAGGAAGCCAGGGAAGGTCTGGGCAATGTTGGAGATCTGGTAGGACTGGAAGTAAATATGCGTCCACCTGGCGGTTATACACCTGACATGATGAATTATGCCAGCGATATTGATGTTTATCAGATTTATGCCGATATGGTTAAATATGATAAGGGCTTCTTTGATCCAGAACACAGGCCATATTCCTGTGTCTATGCTTCAAGAAGATACTCACATCACTATACCTACAGTCATGAAGAAATTATGGAAAAATATAAAAATGAGCTGGTGATGGTTGAAGATATGCCCGAAATACTCTCAGCTGCCATGGGCAACAAGGCTTATACAGCCAGATTTAAAACCGAGGAAGAAGCTATTGCGTTTGCGGCTTTTGTCACAAAGCCATAAAAAATTATTGGGGGAAATGAAAAAATGTATACTGAATATTTTAAGGAGTATTCCTATAACCTGGACAGAGATATGGAATTTAAGGTTTACGGCCATGCCGGCATACCTTTCATTGTCTTTCCCTGTCAGGATGGAAAGTTCTATGATTTTGAAAATGAAGGAATGGTAGATACGGTTGCGAATTATATTGAAGAAGGAAAGATGCAACTTTTCTCCATTCAGTCGATTGATGCCGAATGCTGGAGCGGCTGGTGGGATCAGCATGACCGTATTATGTGGCATGAACAGTGGTTTAAATATGTGACTGATGAATTTGTGCCAATGATGTATGAAATTCATAACACACTGGCCAATGAAGACTATCAGGGTCCCATCTATCTGACCGGTGCCTCAATGGGTGGCTACCACTGTGTCAATTTCTTATTGAGAAGACCAGATATCTTTAAGGGCTGTCTTTCATTAAGTGGCCTGTTCCATGCGGGATATTTCTTCCCTAACTATAACGATGAAACAATTTACTTCAATTCGCCTTGTGATTATCTTCCAAATATGAGCGAAGACAATCCGCTGGTAGATATGTACAGGCAGTGTGATATAAATGTCTGCTGTGGCCAGGGAGCGTGGGAAGATGAAGCCAAGGTTGATGCCCGAATTCTTATAGATCAGTTTAACAGACTCCATGTACCTGCCAACATTGATTTATGGGGCTATGATGTAGTTCATGACTGGCCATGGTGGCGTATTCAGTTCCCTTATTTTGTGGAGAAGATATTAAATAATGCCTGTTATTAATATTAATGACCTTGATCTATATTACGAAGTAATCGGAAATGGAAAACCGCTTATTATGGTTCATGGCAATGGTGAAGATCATCGAATCTTTGACAAAGCAGTCAACCTGTTAAAGAACAGCTTCACCTGTTACCTTATTGATTCCAGAGGTCATGGCAAATCACAGAAAGTAAAAGAATATCATTATGCCGATATGGCTGATGATGTCTATAAGTTTATCAGCGCTTTAAATCTTAAAGATGTAACTTATTATGGCTTCTCAGATGGCGGTATTATTGGTCTTCTATTAGCCATTAATCATGGGGATGTCTTAAAAAGAATGATTATCTCTGGTGCCAATACAAATCCGAATATGATTAAGCCAAGGCTGGTTAAGGCATTCAGATTTATAAACAGAATTCACTATAATCCTTTATTTGCCTTAATGCTGAATGAACCGGACATTAAAAAAGAAGAACTGGAAAAAATCAATATCCCAGTCCTGGTTCTTGCCGGCAGCAAGGATCTGGTTCTTGAAGAAGACAGCAGATTTATTGCCGGAAGCATACCTTATGCAACCCTTAAAATTCTTAAGGGAGAAGGTCATACAAGCTATATTGTTCATTCAGAAAAAATCGC
>JBJFHC010000209.1:0-10097 GCA_051893275.1 Erysipelotrichaceae bacterium
AATAAATACAAAGATACCATGGCTTCTCTGATACAGAAAGATATCGAGGCTTTGAAAAAGACTATCTGAGGCGATAGTCTTTTGATATGATCAGGTCCCTGCAGATAAGACGTGTGTCTGATGAAAAGGAAGATACTTAAATGGAAGGGACCTTAATCAGCTACAGTATTTATACGCTCGTGTGCCACTTTCTTCATTTTTTTAATAGAGAAAAGGCAGACAATAATCGTTAAGACATCAGCCAGAGGCTGTGAGAGATAGACACCCGTTACGCCAATAATTTTTGGCAGAATAATGATAAAGGGCATATAGAACAGACCCTGTCTGATCAAAGAAAGAAACAGTCCATAGCCTGATTCACCTATAGTCTGGAAGGTGATGGTCATCATGTAGCATAAGCCAAAGGCAATATAGAGTATTACCTGACTTTTAAGCATATTACCTCCATAATCGACGATAACAGGATTTCGATTAAACAGCAGCATCAGTCCTTTGGACAGGACAATATAAATAATGCTTATGCAGATGGTTATTATTATTGAGCCTTTAAGGGCAAAACGGACACATTTGTTAAATCTTTCTTCTTCCCTGGCTCCAAAGGCATAGGCAGCTACCGGCTGATAGCCCTGCATAAAGCCCATAACTACATAACAGCCAATTAAGATAAGTCTTTGCACAACACCATAGGCAGCTATCAGCTTATCAGGGTCTGGAAGTCCCTTACAGGCCATGTTGGTTAAACTTGAGGCAACAGACAGACAGATCTGAATAACGGCAGTTGGTACACCTATCATCACTATGGTACTGATCAGTTTCTTTGTCGGTCTGAATTTATGGAAATCAAGTTTGATAATCGATCTTCCCGACATATAGAAAACAAAAAGAATTGTAAAGGTTACAGCCTGTGAAATTGTGGTGGCTATTGAAGCTCCCGCAACACCCAGGTCAAAGACAAAAATAAATACCGGGTCTAACAGTACATTTAAGGCTGCGCCGGTAATTACCGCAATGGAGGAAATCTTTACCGAAGATTCCGCACGGGCTGTACAGTTCATACTCTGAGCCGGCAGATTAAACAGCGCCGCAATAAACATCCAGAATGCATAATCCTTGGCCAACTGTAAAGATGTATCAGTTGCGCCAAAGAAACGCATAATCGGTTCAATAAAAAGGATACCGCATACACAAAGGACAATTCCGATGAAAATTGATAATACAACTGTTGTGCTGACGGTAATACTGGCTTTTTCATTTTCACCAGCTCCCAGCTGTCTGCCAGCTAATACACCGGCACCTGAGGCAAAAATGTTTTCAATAGAAACCATAATCAGCAGTAACGGCACCGTAACGCCAACTGCTGTCAGCGCAATATCGGAATCTAGCATGCCTATGTAGGCAGTATCAACAATGTTGTAGACAGCCTTGGCCAGAAGGGCAAGGGTTGCCGGTACAGCTAGTTTAATGATGGCCTTAGAAGGTTCCTCATTCATTAAAATAGATGCATTTTTCAAGATATTCAGCTCCTTTCAACAATACCATAAAGCATAATATTAAGTACTCTTTCAATATCTTTTTCCCTTTGTTCAAAGGCATCTTCACTGATAGGCGAGTACTTATAGTGAGCGTTTATGAAATTCTGAAATTCTCTGAATGTCTTAATAATATCTTCTTCAGAAACGTTGTTTCTGAGTTTAAATCTGTATAAGGTCCTTCTTAATATTGATTCATTAAGCTCATCAAAATCTCTGGTAATCAGACTGATCTTTTCTTCCAGATGTTCAACAGGGGAAATCACTGTTTCTGAAAAAATACCCTGATATAGTGGATATTCATTAAAAAAATCCATTCTGGTCTCAAAATAATTTCTTAGCTCATCCTCAGGCTTTTCATTTGAAAGATCTGAAGTCTTAAGATATTCCGTCAGTAAAGAGAAACAGTTCTTCACAACCTCCAGATAGAGCTCATCCTTACTGTCAAAGTAGTGATAAATAATTCCTTTAGATACAGCTTCGTTTGTACAGATATTATTTAAGGAACCGGCTTTGTAACCCTGTGAGGAGAACTCTACAAGAGCGCCATGAATAATTTTATTTCTGGTTAACTGATTTTTTTCTTCTCGTTTCATAAATACTCCTGAATTGACCATGTGGTCAATTTCCAAAAACTATCCTAACATAAATAGACCATATGGTCAATATTATTATTTCTTTCACATATAGGCTATAATCAAGGCATGATATGGAATCCATGGCATGGCTGTCACCGATATTCTGAAGGCTGTTTACACTGTTATATCCACAAAGGTGACTATAAAAGAAATGTTGACACATCTATAATCAACAGAACCAAAGACTTTGATAAACCAGTTCAGAAAAAGAAAAATGGCGAGTATAAAATGAAGAGCGGACTGGTATATCTCTGTTTCAGTTCTGATTTTTTCATTGAAGAAGCCGACAAGTGGCGTGATGAGTGCTGGAAAATGATAAAAGAGAGAAATGACTGTCAGTTCATTTTTCTGACCAAGAGGATTGAAAGAATAAATCAATGCCTGCCAGATGATATAGCTGAAGGCTATGATAATGTCCATCTTTACTGCACAATAGAAAATAAAAGAACTGCTCAGATACGGCTTCCAATATTAAAAGAAGCTCCCTTTAAACATAAAGGATTGACTTTACAGCCATTACTGGAAGATATTTATATTGAAGACTATCTTGATGATATCGAGGAAGTTGTAGTTGGTGGCGAGAGTGACTATAATGCCCGTATATTAAATTATGACTGGGTGCTGGATATTCGTGAACAGTGTGCAAGAAAGAAAACAGATTTCATATTCAGACAGTTAGGCACTCATTTTGTCAAAGAGGGAAAAATGTATAACATTAAGACAAAAGACCTCATGTCACAGGCCGCAAAGGCTGATATTAATCTGAAATTCTGATTATAATAATTACATGACTTCAGTTAATCTGGCTCAAAAATTAAATGAAAGTGAACCAATGAATTTCAAAGAAAAAGTTCAGCTGGTTTTTATACTGTCTCTGCCTGGCATACTGGCTCAGATTGGGGAAATTATCATGGAATATATTGATGCAGCCATGGTTGGCTCCCTTGGTGCATCGGCTTCTGCTTCCATTGGTCTTGTGTCTTCTTCGACCTGGCTATTTGGTGGTATTATTGCCGGCTGTGCCTCGGGTTTTGCGGTACAGGTAGCCCATGCCATAGGTGCCCGGGATACAAAAAGAGCCAAAAAGATAGCCAAACAGTCACTGATGGCCAGTCTTTTATTTTCGATATTAATGACTATAATCGGCATCTATGTTTCCTTTAAGCTGCCTGAATGGCTTAAGGCTGATAAAACATTGTGGCACAATGCCACCATGTATTTCCTTTTCTTTTCAGTATTTCTTGTCCCAAGAGTTCTTTCAAGACTCTGCATATCCCTGCTACAGTGTACCGGCAATATGAAAGTACCATCAGTCTTATCGGTTATAATGTGTTTTCTGGATGTGGTGTTTAATTTCTTCCTCATCCTGCCTTCAAGATATGTATCTGGCTTTTATATACCTGGTGCAGGATTGGGTGTACTGGGAGCACAGCTTGGTACTTCTTTTGCCTATCTTGTCATTTCGCTGATTCTTTTCTATTACACTTTCATTAAAGAAGACAGTATCTCTTTGCTTAACAATGAAGCATCCTGGCTCTGTGAAAGAAAAATAGCCAAAGAAGCTATTAATATTGGATTTCCTATTGCCCTTGAACAGAGCGCTGTAACTTTAGCTCAGGTGGTCGGCTCCAGAATTGTCGCACCACTTGGAACAGTGGCAATAGCCGCTAATTCCTTTGCGGTAACCGCCGAATCAATCTGTTATATGCCTGGCTTTGGCATTGCGGCAGCCGCCACCACAATGGTTGGTCAGGCTTTAGGTGCCGATAAAAAAGAATATGCCCGCTCTTTTGGCTGGCTTACTACTTTTATGGGCATGGCAGTAATGGGCATTATGGGTTTGATTATGTACTTCATCTGTCCTTTTGTCTTCGGTTTTATGACACCAGATGCCGATGTACAGAAACTGGCAGTGGATGTTTTAAGAATAGAACTTTTTGCAGAACCTTTATTTGCCGCTTCTATTGTGGCAACTGGTGCTTTAAGAGGCGCCAAGGATACCTTTGTTCCCGGCATGATTAATCTAATAAGCATCTGGGGTGTTAGAATTAGCTTGTCTTTATTTCTGGTAAACAGAGTAGGCCTTTATGGAATCTGGCTGGCGATGGCCATTGAGCTTTCTATAAGAGGAATACTTATGCTTATAAGGTTGTATGGATGTAAAGAATTAAGGAGAAAGCCATGTTGAAGATTGCGGTTTGCGATGATGATATTAAGATAACTGAAACGATCGAAAGCTATATTGCCCGTCTATGCGCCAAGCTTTCTTTTCAGTATGAACTCTATAGATTCGACGATGGTCAGAAACTGGTTGAAAACTATCCGAAGAATCTGGATATCTGTTTTCTGGATGTACAGATGGAAAAACTTGATGGTATCTCGGCGGCCAGAGAAATCAGAAAAGAAGATGAGAAGGTGATTCTGGTCTTCATGTCCAATTATGCGAAATACGCTCTGGATGGTTTTTCGGTCCATGCCTATCAGTATCTGCTTAAACCGGTGGAATATGTTTCTTTTGAACAGGAAATGGAGAATGTCTTCATCCGTTGCGAAAAATCACATTTCAACCATCTGTTCATCAAGAATGATGATGGTCTTTTCGATATTGATGAAAGAGATATTCTCTATATTGAAACCTATGTCTCCAAGAATTCTTTGATTCATACCCGTAAGGGCAATATCGTGGCCTATGCCTCCTTGAAGGAGCTGCAGGAAAGACTCAATAATGACCGTTTATTTAAGCGCTGCCATAATTCATATATCATCTCTCTTTCCTTCATCAGTTCGATTCAAAAGGAATATATCGTACTGAATAATAATGAGAATATTCCTTTAAGCCGGCATAGAAGAAAAGAAATGCTCGATGCCTATATGATCTATATGGGTGAACTTTTATGATTATTGCGTTTTTCATTGAAGCCTTATTGGCTTTATATTATGCCAATCGCTATAGAGAGAAGAAGAATATCTTTGTCGATATCGCCTTTGTCTTGATTTATATTGTCTCCAAACATTTTCTGGAAGACTATTATTATGTCAATCTGATTACCATGACTATGGAGATAATCGTTCTTTTATATGTTTCCGGAAATCGTAAATGGCTGCAGCTGTTCTATCTGGGTTTATTGTTTGCGCTGCTCATACAGACTTCAAGAGAAATGGTTTATGGACTCATACCGGACAGGGAAGTATACCTTAGCCATGAACACGAACTAAGAATTGCGGCCATAATTGTAAAAACATTGCTGATATTCATCTGGGTTAGAATACTCTCGAAAAGCGATCTGGAATATCTGCATATTGCCGATTTTATTTCGATTGTAATTCCCGTTCTCGTGCTTGAATACTCCCGCTATTTTACGCTGGCTATCAGGGCTGGTCAGCTTATTCATCAGTATGATGTGCTTGCTTTCTTTCTGATACAGCTGTGTCTTTTGCTGTCTCTTTCCACCAGTGCTCTTAGAATCCGCATTGCCCAGAGTGTACAGGAAAAGAATAAACTGGACAATCTGATCAGCAGCCAGTATATGCTGACCAGGCAGAAGGAACAGGATGATGAGAATATCCGGCGTATGTATCATGACATCAAGAATATCGTAAATTCCATCGATGATGTCGGTACGGCCAGAATAATCAGGGAAGAGATCAATCAGACGCTCAAGGGTTATGCCCTGCATACTTTTTGTTCCAATTCGCTGATCAATGCGATCATTTCCTCCAAGGCGGAAATCGCTTCCAAAGAGGGCATCCGTTTTGAGTGTTTCGTGAATATTGAAGACTATGCGCCAATTGGAAACAGCGACATCGTTTCGGTTTTCGGCAATCTTTTGGATAACGCCATTGAAGCCTTAAGAAAGGTGCCGGAAGAAGAAAAAATAATCCGCCTCAAGGTCATCGATAATGGCCAGTATCTGATCATCAAGAGTGAGAATTATTATGATGGAAAGCTTGCCAAGGAAGGTGAACATTATCTGACCACCAAGGATAACAAGAAGGAACACGGTATCGGGCTTAGAAGCATTGAATATGTAGCCCAAAAATATAATGGCAAGGTAACCGTAAATTCGGACAACAATCTTTTTTCAGTCTGCGTAATTATGCAAAAGAGTTAATCTGAGCTACCAGTTAGTCAATGAAAAACTTCTTTAAAAAAGTGAATGTTAAAATTATCACGAACTTAAAGGAGGATGAAATGAAAAAACTGTTAACTTTACTTATGGCACTGTTTCTGGTGAGTCTCAGTGCCTGTTCAAAACAGCCAGAGACCGTTTCTGGGACCTTCACCGGTACCAGTCATGGCTTCCATGGCGAGGTCAGCGTGACCATTACTATCGAAGATAATAAGATTATCGATACCGTAGTTAGTGGTGACAAGGAAACCTATGGTGTTGGTCAGGTAGCTGTGAGCACGCTGGGTGAAAGAATTACTGCAGCCAATGGTACTGATATAGATACCATTGCCGGTGCTTCCATTACCAGTGGTGCCATCATCTCAGCTGCCAAGAAGGCCATTGAAGAATCAGGCGCTGAGCTTGTACCAAACAAGGTCGAAAACAGCTGTACTGAAGAAGATATAACCAGCGCCGATGTAGTGGTAATCGGTGCCGGAGGAGCCGGTCTGACGGCCGCTGCCGCCGCTTCCCAGAACGGACTGAATGTAATTGTACTGGAGAAACTTTCAATGCCAGGTGGTAATACCATGGTATCTGGTGGCTATCCTAACTATGTACCTGATGATTTGAGCGCTGAAGGACAGGTTGAAATGAGCGAGTCAGCCGAAGAGATGCTGTATACCAGGTATCTGGAATATCCAACTGATAATGAGGAAACAAAGGCTCTTCAGGAAGTTGTCAAGAAGCAGTACGAAGAATTCAAAAAGACTTCCAGCTCAATCTTTGTATCGCCTGAACTGCAGGCTTTATATACCTATATCGGTGGTGGTGAAATCGGTGATCTTGATCTGATCATGGAATTTGCTAAAGGCGGAAGTGATGCCTTCGAGTGGCTGGCATCCCTGCCTGAATTTGCTGACAAGATGCAGCTTTCCAAGGGTGTCTTCATGAATGGCACCGGTAATGGCGGCTACTGGTACTGGGCAGGAGGAATAAGTTCGAAGTCGGATATCAGTTATACCGCCTATGATAAGTTTATCGCGCCAACCCTGAGCGAACTTGAAGCTAATGGTGGTCGAGTTGTCTACAATATGACCGCAACTGAGCTCATTATGGAAGAGGGAAGAGTAAGCGGCGTCAAGGCTACTGACTTGGAAGGTCATGAACATATCTACAATGCATCAAGGGGTGTGATTATCGCAACTGGTGGCTTTGGAGCCAACTCCGATATGGTCGAAAAATATGGTGGTGTTACAATCACCAAGACTACTGATATGAAAGGTACTACTGGTGATGGAATTATTATGGCACAGGCAGTTGGTGCTGATGTAACCGGTATGGAATATGTTCAGTTGCATATGCATGGCGATCCAAAGACTGGTCTGTTATCTGATGTACATGGTTCGACAACCAATCCGATTTATGTCAACAAGGAAGGTTTCAGATTCGTCTGCGAAAATGGAACCAGAGCGGAAATCTCCAATGCCACATTACAACAGACCGGTGGTATGATGTATTCGATTTTCGACAGCCAGAATGCATCTGATGTTATCGAGTCTGAAGTAGGCGGTCAGGTCTACAAGGCTGATACCCTGGAAGAACTGGCTGAGATAGCTGGAATCGACGCTGAACAGCTCGTCAAGACCGTAGAAGAATACAATGCGGCTGTCGATGCGGGAACTGTCGATCAGCTCGACCCAGTTAAATATATCTGGGGCAGCAGGATTGATACTGCACCATACTATTGCACACCTTTATCTCCTACAGTACATTACACCATGGGTGGTTTGGTTATTGATGGTGATACCCACGTGCTCGATACGGAGGGAAACATCATCGAAGGCTTATATGCAGCAGGCGAAGTAACCGGTGGCATTCATGGTAACAACCGTGGTGCTGGACAGGCACTGGCTGATATTGTGATCTTTGGCTATAAGGCTGGTCAGGCTGTAAGCGAATAGTTTTATGAAGACTGTCATTCAGGCAGTCTTTTTAAGTGATAGAATGAACTTATGTTACACAAGTTTATTAAAGCTCAGGGTGGTATGGTACATTACTATACAAATAATATTGAAAAGAGAACCACATTATTCTTTTGTCATGGTTTAACAGCCGATCATACCATCTTTGAGAAACAGTATGAATACTTTAAAAATAAGTTTAATTTAATACTCCTGGATATTCCTTTACACGGCCTGTCGTATCCGTACAAGAACTTCTCTTATAAAGACTGCGCAGAAATTATGCATAACATTCTTCTTAGAGAAA
Source organism: Erysipelotrichaceae bacterium (assembly GCA_051893275.1). Taxonomy (GTDB): domain Bacteria; phylum Bacillota_I; class Bacilli_A; order Erysipelotrichales; family Erysipelotrichaceae; genus Colivicinus. The sequence goes on from JBJFHC010000209.1 coordinate 8,548, forward strand.
ATATAGACGAAGCAATATTAATCGGTATGTCCATGGGTGGCTATCCCTGCCAGTTTTTTGCCCATTACTATCCTGATTCCATAATCGGTTTTGTGGCAATTGACACTACACCATTGGGCCTAAAATACTATTCTAAGTCCGATGTTTTCTGGCTTAAACAGGTTAAACCAATGGCCAGACTCTTAAGTGAAAAAATGCTGAAGGAACAGATGGCAAGATCAGTAAGCAAAACGGATTATTCATATAACACAATGATGAAAATCTACAGTAAATCAGATAAAGACAGAATAATTAATCAGATGGATATTGCCTATGGTGGCTTTATTAATGAAAATATGGATACCGATTTCTTTTATCCGATACTTCTGATTCTGGGTGATGAAGATAAAACCGGCAAAGTCAGACAATATAATCAGCAATGGGCAAAAGATATTAATGCGCCAATAAATATTATTAAAGATGCCCGACACTTCTCAAACGGCGATAATCCGAAAGAAGTAAACCAGAAAATTGAAGAATTCATCAACGCATTAACAATTTAGAAATAATAAACAAATATTACTCAAACATCCTGATCCTAGAATAAATACTGTTGAAAGACAAAGGCTTTCAAAGGAGTAAAAGATGAAAAAGAGTAATTTCGTAGCCTTAATCTTGGGCTTAATCACAGTGGTATTTTTTGGACTTGGAATGTGCATGGTAATGGTAGAAGAATGGAATGCCTTTAAGCCAGGTATTGTCCTTGGCGTAATTGGGCTTGTTTTCCTGATTATCACAATAATCGTCTACAGAAAGATGGAAAACAAGGCACCTATCAAGATTAACGGCAAAACTGTTCTGACAGCTGCCATTGCGATTGTTGGTGCACTGGTCTTAGGACTTGGCATGTGCTTCTGTATGGTATGGGGTTTTTATGTAAAGGGTATTATTATTGCGCTTGCTGGTGCTGTTATCCTTATCTGCCTGATACCTTTATGCAAGGGTCTGAAATAAGGAAAAATTGCTTAAGGCTGAAAAGCCTTTCTTCTTTATCTGGCTTTGATTCTTCTGGAAGCATCCCTGATCATATATACCGATACAGAAAGTATTATCAGTACAACAACAAGCCCGCTTGAGAGAATCATGAATTTCCTGAATGCTTCCTGGCTGCTTTGACCAAAGACATTAAGCATCGTGGTCTCTAAAGAAAGAAGTGAAACCAGAGCGCAGCAGAAAGAGATGCATTTACCGCTCTTTAAAATAGGATCATCGCTTTTACGGTATTTGATTATATTGATTATCGCCATAGTCAATGCATAAAAAGTATAGGTGGCAATTGAAATAGTGATGATCTCATGGTGCCTGTATTTTGTAGTAGAAGAAATCATAAAAATTATCATGAAAGTCAGCACAAAATTAAGTATGAGCAGACTTCTTCCACAGCCTAGATACTTCTTAAGTGATTTGCTTTGGTCTTTATTTTCAATATTTTTAAGCAGCGAAAGACGCATAAAGTCCAGAATAAAATAATAGGCAAACAGAAAAACATACCAGAAACTCCGATTATAGAA
>JBJFHC010000210.1:0-10043 GCA_051893275.1 Erysipelotrichaceae bacterium
TGATGAGGACTTTATGAATGGCTATCATATTGAGTTGCCTGATGATGGAAATGAGGTTCACAATCTTCGTTTCCGGCTTGATGATAGTGTTGTTGTCACAGTTGATGGCAGGCAACAGGATTATGAGGTGATTGGTTCATTTATCAGTTTTGATGTTGAGGGGCTGTCGCATGATATTATGATATATGAAAAGAATGCTGATTATCTTCCATATTATGCAGTCTGCGCTTTGGGACTAGCTGGTATTGTTGTTTATGTGATAATCAGACATCATCACAAGAAGAGGAGTATTCATGCATAATGAGGAAATTTCTTTAGGAACAAAAAGGAAGCTGGCCAGAGAGCTGAAGGGGCTCATGAAGAAGAAACCTTTTGCGAAGATTACTGTTTCTGAGCTTATCAAAAACTGCAAGATAAACCGTAAGACTTTTTATTATCACTTTGATGATATTTATGATCTGCTTAAATGGACTTTTGAGGAAGAGGCAGTAGCAGTAGTGAAGAATTATAATCTGATGTGTGACAGTAAAGAGGTTATTAATTTTGTGCTGGATTACTGTGAGGAAAACCGTTATTTTCTGATTAATGCCTGTGATTCAGTTGGCAGAGATAGTTTTAAGCGTTTTTTCTATAATGATTTATATGATATCGGTATATCAATTATTTCGGAGGCTGAAAGAGTATCTGGGAAAAGTGTTGATGAGAAGTACCGTAAATTTCTGTGTTCTTTTTACGTGGAGGCCATAAGCGGTATTCTGTATAACTGGATCAAGAGTGATATGAAGGAGTTTACAAGGGCCGAGGTAGTGAATTATATTTCTTCAGCGATTGTGAATTCTTTAAAGGGCATAATGGATAAGTATTAGCTATTTCCCAGGTAAAATTTGATATTTTTTTGATTGTAAATAGTGGTTTTTGAGCTGTAAACCACTATTTTTTTGGTTTTTTATGATACACAAAATGGCGTAATATTATGGATATTGAATAAATGGCGATAAACAGGCTAAAAAGTGAAAATTTGTGTTGAATTATTTGAGCTGAAAGGTTAAAATAATTGAGCGCTTGCGAAGATATGGGAGATTGCTGGCACACAGAAACCTGTGTGATAACCAGGGAACTCACATGGAGCAGGTTTCAGGGTTTCAGGCCCTGAGGATGAATAGAAGGAGGAAAAATTCATGGCAAAGAACAGCGTAAGAATTAAATTAAAGGCTTACGAACACAGATCTTTAGACCTGGCAACTGAAAAGATTGTCAAGACAGCTGAAGATGGCGGTGTTAAAAAGGTCGTAGGACCAATCCCTCTTCCAACTGAGAAGCAGGTTGTAACTGTATTACGTGCAGTACATAAGTACAAGGATTCACGTGAGCAGTTTGAAATCAGAACGCACAAGCGTTTAATCGAAATCATCGGCCCAACTCCAAAGACTATTGATGCTCTGTCAAGACTGGAGCTGCCAAGTGGCGTTGAAATCGAAATCAAATTGTAAGAAAAAAGAAAGGTGACATCATGAAAGGAATTCTAGGAATTAAGCTTGGTATGACTCAGGTGTTCACAGAAGCAGGTGCACTTATTCCTGTAACTGTGGTTGAAGTTGAACCTAATACAGTTCTTCAGGTTAAGACTAAGGAAACTGATGGCTATGATGCTTTACAGTTAGGTCTTGAAGATGTTAAGGAAACAAGAGCTACTAAGCCAGTAATTGGACATGCCAAGAAGGCAGGAACTGGTCCAAAGAAGTTCGTTAAGGAAGTAGTTAACGATGAAGCTACTTACAATGTAGGCGAACAGATTAAGGTTGATATCTTTTCCGCTGGTGACATCGTTGATGTTACTGGTATTTCAAAAGGTAAGGGTTATGAAGGTGTAATTAAAAGACACAATCATGCCATGATCCGTGAGACACACGGTGCTGGTCCAGTTCACAGATCTGTTGGTTCATTAGCTACTACAGGTCGTAACAATGGCCGTATCGAGAAGAATACACCAATGCCAGGTCATGACGGTGTATTAAAGACAACTAATCAGAATCTGGAAGTTATCAAGGTTGATGCAGAAAAGAACTATATGCTGATCAAGGGTAACGTACCAGGACCAAAGAGAGGTCTGGTTGTTGTTAAGACTACAGTTAAGAAGGTAAAACATGTTGAACCAAAGGTTTTACTCGAAGGTAAGGAGGCTTAATCTAAATGGCAAACTATGATGTATATGATTTAAAAGCCGCTAAGGTCGGTGAAGTTGAGCTGGCTGATGAAGTCTTCGCATGTGAGGTTAATACTCAGGCAATCTTTGATGCAGTGTTAAGACAGCAGTCATCTTGGAGACAGGGTACTCACAAGGTTAAGAACAGAAGAGAAGTTTCAGGTGGCGGTAAGAAGCCTTTCAGACAGAAGGGTACAGGCCGTGCAAGACAGGGTTCATCTCGTGCAGTTCAGTACAGAGGTGGCGGTATCGCATTTGGTCCTACTCCAAGAAGCCACACTTTCAAGCTTAACCGTAAGGTAAGAAGACTGGCTTTAAGATCAGGTCTTACTTTAAAGGCTCAGGCTAATGAGATGTTCGTTCTTGATTCAATCGCAATGGACGCAATGAAGACTAAGGAATTCGTTAAGGTTCTGAGTGGTTTCAAGGCTGATAGAAAGTCATTATTTGTAGTAGATATTGAAGATGATTTCGATAATGCATATATGGCTTCAAGAAATATTCCAGGTGTAGTTATGGTTACAGTTGAAGGTTTAAATATTTATGATCTTCAGAATGCCGACAAGTTATTCATGACTAAGAAGGCTGCACTTAAGACTCAGGAGGTTTTAAGCAATGACTAATGCAAGAGACATCATTGTTCGTCCTCTGGTTACTGAAAAGACAATGAAGTGCGAAGATGCCAATACTGTTGTCTTTGAGGTAAAGAAGGGTACAAACAAGATCGCTATTAAGCAGGCGATTGAAGAGATCTTCAACGTTAAGGTTGAAAGAGTAAATGTAGTTAACTGTCCTACAAAGGTTAGAAGAATGGGCAGAATGGGTCAGTACCATTTCACTACAAAGGCCATCAAGAAAGCTTATGTTACATTAAAGGATGGCTATAAGATTGATATCTTAGCTGATAAGTAATATCAATAAATATCGGAAGAAAGATGCTATTTCCGGATAATTTGCATAAAAAAGGAGAAATGAAAAATGGCAATTAAGAAATATAAGCCAACTACTCCTGGTAGACGTGGAATGACTGGACTTACATTTGAGGAAATCACAAAGAAGTCTCCTGAAAAGAGTCTTTGTGAGAGCTTCAATAAGTCTGGCGGACGTAACAACACAGGAAGAATTACTACAAGACATCATGGCGGCGGTCATAAGCAGTTATACCGTATTGTTGACTTTAAGAGAAACAAGGATGATATTCCTGCAACTGTTAAGGCAATTGAATACGATCCAAACAGAAATGCCAATATCGCATTAGTTGCTTACGCTGATGGTGAGAAGAGATATATTCTGGCTCCTAAGGGCTTAGAAGTAGGCATGAAGATTGTTTCAGGCAAGGCTACAGATATTAAGGTAGGTAATGCGCTTGAAATGAGAAACATCCCTGAAGGTACATTTGTTCACAACGTTGAATTAAAGCCTGGCAAGGGTGGTCAGATTGCCCGTGCAGCTGGTGTAAGTGCTCAGATTCTGGGTGTTGAAGATAAGTATGTTACTTTAAGACTTGCATCAGGTGAAATGAGAAAGATCTTAGGTAACTGTCGTGCTACTATCGGTACAGTTGGTAATGAAGACTACAGTCTGATCAACTTAGGTAAGGCTGGTAGATCTAGATGGATGGGCGTTAGACCTACAGTCAGAGGTTCGGTAATGAACCCTTGCGATCACCCTCACGGTGGTGGTGAAGGCAGATGTCCTATCGGACGTAAGTCACCAATGACTCCTTGGGGCAAGAAGGCTATGGGTGTTAAGACTCGTAGAGAGAAGAAGGCTTCAAGTGATCTGATTATCAGAAGAAGAAACGGTAAGTAAGAAAGGGGTAGTAATTAATGAGTCGTAGTTTAAAAAAGGGTCCATTCTGTGATGAACACTTAATGAAAAAGGTTGAAGCATTAAATGCTGCCAACAAGAAGGAAGTTATCAAGACCTGGTCAAGAAGATCTGTAATCTTCCCTAGTTTCGTTGAACATACATTCGCAGTTCATAACGGTAAGGAACATGTTCCTGTATATGTAACTGAGGATATGGTAGGTCATAAGCTTGGTGAATTTGTTCAGACAAGAAAATTTGGTGGTCACGGCAGTGACGACAAGAAGGCGTAAGGAGGATTAACTGAATGGCTAAGAAGACAAATGAAGCTGTTGTAGAAGAAGTTAAGCCTGCTGTAACTGAAGCAAGAGCTACTGCAAAAACTGTTAGAATTTCAGCCCGCAAGGTTAGATACGTTCTGGCTCTGGTAAGAGGCAAGGATGTTGATGAGGCTCTGGGAATTCTGAAGTTTACTCCAAATGGAGCAGCAGATGTTGTTGCCAAGGTGGTAAAATCTGCCAAGGCTAATGCAGCAAATAACCACGGTTTAGATGAGTCTAAGCTGTATATTAAGGAATGCTATGCTAACGAAGGCTTTACAATCAAGAGATTTATGCCTCGTGCAAAGGGTTCTGCATCAGCAATTATGAAGAGAACAAGCCACATTACTGTAGTTGTGGCAGAAAGATAAGGAGAGAAGTCCATGGGTCAGAAAGTAAGTCCAATAGGAATGAGAGTCGGTGTTATCCGTGATTGGGAATCTAGATGGTATGCTGAAAATGATTTCGGTGACCTTCTTCAGGAAGATATCAAGATCAGAAAACACATTGACAAGGTATACAAGAAGGATTGCATGGTTTCTCGTACTGAAATCGAAAGAAGCAAGAATCGTGTAAATCTTATTATCAGAACTGCTCGTCCAGGTATGTTCCTTGGTGATGAGCAGAAGAGATTAAATGCTTTAAAGGCTGAGGTTGTTAAGCTGACTGGCGGTAAGGAAGTTGCTGTTCGTATCGTTGAAGTTGCCAACCCAGATTTAGATGCAAGACTTGTTGCAATGAAGATTGCCAAGATGCTTGAGGAAAGACAGTCTTTCCGTACAGCTCAGAAGAAGGCAATTCAGTCAACAATGAGAGCTGGCGCTAAGGGTATCAAGACCGCTGTTTCTGGTCGTCTTGGTGGTGCTGATATCGCCAGAACTGAAGGTTATTCAGAAGGTGTAGTTCCTCTGCATACATTAAGATCTGATATTGACTATGCCTGGGAAGAGGCAATGACAACTTACGGTAAGCTGGGCGTTAAGGTCTGGATCTGCCGTGGTGAAGTTCTTCCAGGTGAAATGGTTAAGGAACCAGAAAAGCCAAAGGGTTTAGGCGATAGAAGAAGAAATGACCGCAGAAGAAATGATCGTAGAGCTAACAATAGAACTGAGGCTCCTGTAGAGGCTAAGCCAGAAGTTGTAGAAGCTCCAGTAGCTGAAGAAGTTAAGGGGGATGAGTAATTATGTTAATGCCTAATAGAACTAAATATCGTCGTCCTCATAGATTAAGCTATGAAGGTAAGTCAAAGGCTGGTACTGAAGTAGCATTTGGTGAGTATGGATTAGTTGCCTTAAATGGTGCCTATATCTCTAACAACCAGATTGAAGCAGCCCGTGTTGCGATGACACGTTATATGAACCGTGGTGGTCAGGTATGGATTAAGATTTTCCCTCAGCTGGCTATCACTAAGAAGCCTCTGGAAGTACGTATGGGTTCCGGTAAAGGTGCTCCTGAAGGATGGGTTGCCGTTGTTCAGAAGGGCAGAGTAATGTTTGAAATCGGTGGTGTTTCTGAAGAGATTGCCAGAGAAGCTTTCAGACTTGCTGCTAACAAACTGCCTGTTAAGTGTAAATTTGTTAAGAAAGGTGAGTAATTATGAACGTTAAAGAAATTAGAGATAAGTCAAATGACGAACTATTAAAGACTTTAGATGAATTCAAAAAAGAATTATTCGACCTTAGATTTCAAAGAGCAACAGGTTCAATTGATAATCCAATGCGTATCAGAGAGTTAAGAAAGTCTATTGCACGTATCTTAACTGTCTTAAAGGAAAGAGAAAGTGAGGAAGCTAAGTAATGGAAAGACCAAATACAAGAAAAGTTCTTCGTGGTGTTGTTGCATCTGACAAGATGGACAAGACAATTGTCGTTGAAATTATGGAAAAGAAAGCTCACCCACTTTATGGTAAGAGCACTAAGTTCTCACGCAGATTTAAGGCTCATGATGAAAACAATGAAGCTCATGTAGGTGACACTGTTGAAATCATGGAAACAAGAGCTTTAAGTAAGGATAAGCACTTCCGTTTAGTGAGAATTGTTGAAAAGGCAGTAATTCTATAGGAGGTAAATCATGGTACAGAATGAAACAAGATTAAAAGTAGCTGATAATACCGGTGCCAAGGAATTACTGATCATCAGATGTTTAGGCGGTTCTAATCGTAAAACTGCCAACATCGGTGATATCGTGGTATGTTCGGTAAAGGAAGCTCAGGCTGGCGGTTCTGTAAAGAAGGGCCAGGTTGTTAAGGCTGTTGTTGTTAGAACTAAGTACGGTATTTCAAGAGAAAATGGTTCTTATATTAAGTTTGATGATAACGCTGCAGTTATCATTAAGGAAGATAAGACACCTGTTGGTACCAGAATCTTTGGTCCGGTAGCAAGAGAGCTTCGTGATAATGATTTCATGAAGATTATCTCACTTGCTCCAGAAGTTTTATAAGGAGGAGATCTGAATAATATGAAGATTAAAAAAGGTGATAGAGTTCAGGTCATTACTGGACAGGACAAGGGTGTTGTAGGTGAGGTTATCGCCGCATTCCCTAAGGCAGATAAGGTTGTTGTTGAGGGTGTAAATATTCGCCGTAAGCATATGAAGCCTTCTAACGCAAATCCAGATGGCGGTATGATTGATAAGGAATGTCCAATTCATGTATCAAATGTTAAGATCGCTGAAGGTAAGAAAGCTAAGAAGAAGTCTAAAAAAGGAGGTAAGGATTAATGAACCGCCTTCAAGAAAAATATAACACTGAGGTTAAGGCAAATTTAATGAAGAAGTTTGGTTTTACTTCTTCAATGGAATGTCCTAAGCTGGTGAAGATTGTCATCAACATGGGTGTTGGTGAAGCAGTAGCTAATCCTAAGGCTCTTGAAGAAGCTGTAGCTGAGCTTACAAGTATTTCTGGTATGAAGCCAGTTATCACTAAGGCTAAGAAGTCAATCGCTAACTTCAAATTAAGAGAAGGTATGCCAATTGGCTGTAAGGTTACTTTAAGAGGCGAAAGAATGTATGAATTCTTTGATAAACTGGTTTCTATTTCTCTTCCTCGTGTAAGAGATTTCCACGGTGTATCAAATACTGCATTCGATGGCAGAGGTAACTATACTCTTGGTGTTAAGGAACAGATTATTTTCCCTGAAATTCAGTACGATAAGGTAAACAAGCTTCGCGGTATGGATATTGTTATCGTTACAAGTGCTAAGAATAATGAGGAAGCTAAGGCTTTATTAACAGAGCTGGGCATGCCTTTTGCTAAGTAAGATGGAAGGAGAGAAAAATGGCAAAGACATCAATGAAGGTTAAAGCACATCGTCCTGCTAAGTTCTCTTCTAGAGCTTACACAAGATGTGAGAGATGTGGTCGTCCACACTCAGTTTTAAGAAAATATAAGTTATGCCGTATTTGCTTCAGAGAACTGGCTTATCAGGGTCAGATCCCAGGCGTTAAGAAGGCAAGCTGGTAATAAGGAGGAAGGCAAAAATGATGAATATGACAGATCCAATTGCGGATATGCTTACTAGAATCAGAAACGGTTTACATGCTGGTATGAAGTCTGTAGACGTTCCTGCATCTAAGGTTAAAGTTGAAATTGCCAAGATCCTTAAGTCAGAAGGCTACATCGAGAACTTTAAGGTTGAAGGTGAAGGCAAGGACAAGACTATCACTATTGAATTCAAATATGCACCAGATGGTTCTAAGGTAATTACTGGTCTTAAGAGAATCTCTAAGCCTGGTTTAAAGGTTTATGCTAAGTCTGATTCTGTTCCTAGAGTATTAAATGGTTTAGGAACTGCAATTATTTCTACTTCTCGTGGTTTAATGACTGACAAGCAGGCTCGTAAAGAGGGCCTTGGTGGCGAAGTTATTTGCTACGTTTGGTAAGTTTCAAATAAAGGAGAAAAATAAATGTCACGTATCGGAAATAAAACGATTACCATTCCAGCTGGTGTTGAAGTTACAGTATCCGCTGGTAATGAGGTGACTGTGAAGGGTCCTAAGGGAACTTTATCACGTCAGTTCAGTACATTAATTGGCATCAATGTTGATGGTTCAACAATTGTTTGTACAAGAGCCAATGAAGAAAAGCACACTAAGCAGCTTCATGGTACTACAAGAGCTTTAATTCACAACATGATTGTTGGTGTAAGTGAAGCTTATTCGAAGACTCTGGAAATCGAAGGTATCGGTTACAGAGCTGCACTTCAGGGTGGCAAGCTTGTGATGAACTTAGGTTTCTCACATCAGATTGAATATGTTCCTGAAGAGGGTGTTAAGGTAGAGGTTCCAAATGCAAATACTATCGTTGTATCTGGAATTGATAAGCAGAGAGTCGGTGAAGTAGCGGCTTTAATCAGAGGCTACCGTAAGCCAGAACCTTACAAGGGTAAAGGTATTCACTACAAGGGTGAACATATCCGTCGTAAGGAAGGTAAGACTGCTGGTAAGTAATAGGGAAAGGAGTTTAGTTTATGATTAATAAAGGATCTAAAAATGTTGAGCGTTTAAGAAGACATGAACGTATTAGAAACAAAGTTAATGGTACAGCTGCCTGCCCTAGATTATGTGTTTTCAGATCAAATGCACATATTCACTGCCAGGTTATCGATGATACTAAGGGTAATACTTTAGTAAGCTGTAGTTCTGTTGAAATGAAGCTGGCTAACGGTGGAAATATTGAGGCAGCCAAGACTGTTGGTGCTGAAGTAGCCAAGAGATGTTTAGCTAAGGGTATTGATACAGTTGTATTTGACCGTGGTGGTTATATCTACCATGGCAGAGTGGAAGCACTGGCTGATGCAGCTAGAGAAGCTGGACTTAAATTCTAGGAGATGACTATGACACAGAAAGACAATCGTAGACCAAGAAGAAATACACGTGAAGTAAGAGAAAAAGAATTTGAAGAGCGTGTAGTAAAAATTAACCGTGTTTCTAAGACCGTTAAGGGTGGACGCAGAATGCGTTTCTCTGCTCTTGTTGTTGTAGGCGACAAGAAGGGCCGTGTAGGTTTTGGAATGGGCAAGGCTAATGAAGTTCCAGATGCAATCAAGAAGGCTGTTGAGGCTGCCAAGAAGAACGTTATTAGAGTTCCACTTGTAAATGGTTATAGAACTATTCCACATCCAATCGTTGGTGTATATGGCGCTGGTGAAGTTGTACTTAAGCCAGCAGCTGAAGGTACCGGTGTTATCGCTGGTGGTGCAATTAGAGATGTACTTGAACTTGCAGGCTGCACAGATGTTGTAACTAAGTGTGTAGGTTCTAGAACTTCTATCAACATGGTTCGTGCAACTTTTGCTGGATTAAAGTCATTAAAGACTGTTAATTCTGTTGCCAAGGTTCGTGGCCTGAAGGTTGAAGAAGTCAGATAGGAGACCAGGCAATGAAATTACATGAGATGAAATATAACGAGGGCGCTAGAAGTTCTATCAAGCGTCTGGGCCGTGGCCAGGGTTCTGGTCAGGGTAAGACTGCCGGTAAGGGTCACAAGGGTCAGAACGCAAGATCTGGCGGTGGCGTAGCAATCGGTTTTGAAGGTGGTCAGACACCTTTATACAAGAGAATTCCTAAGAGAGGATTCACAAACTTCACAAGAAAGGAATATGCTGTAGTTAATCTTGATGTATTAAACAGATTCGAAGATGGTGCAGTAGTTACTCCTGAAGTTTTAAAGGAAACGGGTATCGTTAAGAAACAGCTTGATGGTATCAAGGTAT
>JBJFHC010000211.1:0-2523 GCA_051893275.1 Erysipelotrichaceae bacterium
GCCTTCCTGTTTAGACATCAAAAACAGTTCACATGAAACGTCATAGCTGTTTTCCGGTACCTTCTTATATTCGATTTTAGAGTTTTCACATAAATAGCGCAGATATTTAAGGTCAATACCATCGCTGTTACTTCTGATGACTTTAGAAATGAAGGTACGCATCTTGTCCTCATTTATACCATAAAGATCAGCCAGTCTGGCAATTTCCTTCAGATTATCTTCGCTTCTGTATCTTAAAGGAAAAAGATTATCAGACATATCTGAAAGAAATGATCGCATATCAAAGAATGAGTCATAATTATATTCATTTCTTTTAATATTCAGATATGATTCATTTTCACTGGTCCAGCCTGAAAGAGATTCCAGATCATATTTATAGGAGATATCCCTTAAAGAATAAGACTTATTCATCTGGGGCACATCTACCAGTAACGAATTATAATAATCTCCACTGGTCTTTAAGATAAAATCCCTTACCAGTATCTCATCATGAATAAATTCATCCCGGGTTTTGGGATTTCTTAAAGAAAAAAGATATTTGCCTTCTTCATCATAGGCGTAGGTAAATAAAAGCTTATACTCATTAAGCTTCTTTAAACTGTTCTCAAAATCATCCAGAGACAGCATAAGGGCATTAAGAATACTAGATATTTCTTCAAATGATGCAGTATTTCCCTTAACCAGAAGATATTCATAAAGACTTAAAGCCGAAGTAGAAATTAATGGACAATAAAAAAGAACGAGAGATTTAAATCGCTCACCTGATATATCCGTATTGTTTTCTATTTTAAATAAGTCTCTTCCCAGCATATTTACTTATAACTTTATCCACCTGAAGATAGAGATCTTCAAGACTCTTATTATTATATATTATTTCATCCGCTCTTTGTTTCTTTTCATCTACACTTAACTGATTTGAGATTCTTTCCATAGCTGCGTGTTTGCCTAAACCTCTGTTTTCCAGTCTTTTAACAGCTGTATCTTCATCACAGACAACAAGTATTGTGACATCAAAATATTTCTCCAGATTCTGTTCAAACAGAAGCGGCACCTCACAGATTATGAAATCATTTTTATCCATCTGTCTTAACATTTCCTTAATAATTAAGGGATGCATAATGCTTTCAAGTTTCCTTTTTTCTTCTTTTGAGTTAAATACTTTTTTAGAAAGTCTGGATTTATCTAATATATTGTTGTCAAAAACATCGGGAAATGCCTCTTTAACCTTCAGATAGCCTTCATTTCCTTCCTTAAGCAGAAAGGCATTATATTCATCACAGGAAAAAACCTTAAAACCCTTAGCCTTAAGGTATGCAAGCACTGTGCTTTTGCCCGAACCAATGGTCCCGGAAATGGCTATCTTTCTTTCTGACATAATGGACAATAATAGGTTCCTCTGCCACCTATTCTGATTTTAATAATATCACTTCCGCACTTTGGACATTTATCCAGCGTATGAACCCTGAGACTCAGCTGAAAGCGTCCGCTTACTCCAAGTGAAGAAGTATAGGATCTTATAGTAGTTCCGCCAGCTTTAATTGCCTCATTCAATATATCTCTTACAGATACTATAAGTCTGTCAATATCTTCATCATTCAGCCTGTTTACTGGTGTATCGGGTCTTATTTCAATAGCCGAGCACACTTCATCAGCATAGATGTTTCCACATCCTGCCACAAAACTCTGATCAAGCAGTACTTCCTTTATAGGCTTTTTCAGTTTTTTGAAGTATTGTTTGACATATTCATGATTAAAACTCTCATCAAAGGGTTCAGGACCAAGATTCTTGAAATGAGAAAAGTCATAATCCAGAGGATAGAGCTCCATTCTGCCGAATTTTCTCACATCGTTATATCTTAGCTGTTTACCATTATCCAGACCGAAAATGACATGCATATGCTTAGATACAGGTTCATCTGGAACCATCAGATAATACTTGCCTTCCATTCTAAGATGTGAAACCAGCACAACATCGTCCATGATGAAAAGAAGATATTTTCCCCTTCTTTTAAAATCACGGAAATGCTGACCTATGAGTTTATTAAACTCACTGAGTTCACAGTTTACAATAGGTTTATATATTACATTAATATCAGTAATTTTACAGTCCCTGATCTGATACTTTAAAGTATCCAGTACTGTCTGGACTTCAGGAAGTTCTGGCATATTTATTTAGCTTCATACCAGTCCTTTCCGCTGGCATAGGATGACTCAAGTCTGACCTTTAGATTATAGGCTTTAGACATGGTATCCAGAATTATTTCTTTCATCTTTGCTTCCTCATCTTTTGAGACATCAAAAATTAGTTCATCATGGACCTGAAGAATAAGTCTGGACTTCATATTTTCTTCTTTAATTCGCTTAGATACATTTACCATGGCAATCTTGATTATATCGGCAGCCGAGCCCTGAATTGTAGCATTCATGGCTGCCCTTTTGCCAAATTCTCTTACCATAAATTTAGGATCCTTGATTTCTGGAATATAGCGTCTTCTGTTTAAAATAGTTTTTACATAGCCAGTT
>JBJFHC010000212.1:0-10015 GCA_051893275.1 Erysipelotrichaceae bacterium
ATGGCGGGAAGTTTTCCCGCCATTAGTAATATTAGTTATTTGAGTATTCGCAATCGCAATAAACGCAGCGATAGATTTTCTTTTCTCTGTCTGCCAGTTTGAACTTGTGGACAATTTCCTGTTCTACTGAAGTGATGCAGCGAGGATTTTTGCATTTGATAATGTCTGTTAAAGTATCAGGTAAAGTAAGATGAAGCTTCTTTGAGAGTTTTCCATCTTTGACAATGTTGACTGTAATGTTTGAATCAATATAGCCTAAGGCTTCCAGATCCATTTCCAGTTCAGTATCAATTTTGATAATGTCTTTTTTGCCATACTTTACTGATTCGACATTCTGGATAATGGCTACTGGGCAATCCAGTTTATCTAAACCAAGAAGTGAATAGATCTTCATTGATTCGCCAGCTCTGATATGGTCTAGGACAATTCCGTTTTTTACGCCATCGATATTCATGTTTTACCTCCTTAACAGATTCCTAACAGGAACAGAATTAATGCCATACGGATATGTTTTCCACATAAGGCCTGGAAGAAATAATCCGCACGTGGGTCATCATCTACTTCAACAGAGATTTCATTTACTCGAGGAAGCGGATGCATAATTGAAAGATCTTCTTTAGCCAGTTTTAGTTTTTCAAGGTCTAAGATATAGCTGTCCTTAAGACGAACATAGTCTTCCTGGTTGAAGAATCTTTCTCTCTGTACTCTTGTCATATAAAGGATATCAAGATATGGCAGAGCGTCTTCAAGTCTGGTTACTTCGACAAATTCAGCTCCAGCTTTTTTCATTTTTTCAATAATATATTCAGGCACACGCAGTTCATTAGGTGAGATTAAGTAGAACTTGATATTTTCATATCTGAGCATGGCTTCAATTAATGAGTGAACAGTTCTTCCAAACTGCAGGTCGCCACATAGACCAATAGTCAGATTGTTGAAGCTTCCTTTCTTTCTCTTGATAGTCAGTAAATCAGTTAAAGTCTGGGTTGGATGGAAGTGACCGCCATCTCCACCGTTAATAATTGGAACAGTTGTCTTTTCCGCTGCGACAATTGGTGCACCCTCTTTTGGATGACGCATCGCAATGATGTCAGCGTAACAGCCTACAGTCCTGATAGTGTCACATACACTTTCACCTTTGGCAGCACTTGAGGAGTTGGCGCTTGAAAAGCCCAGCACCTGGCCACCCAGTTCCAGCATGGCAGCCTCAAAGCTCAGTCTTGTTCTGGTTGATGGTTCAAAGAAGAGCGTTGCGAGTTTTTTGTGGTTACAGATATCCTGATACTTGGTTGGGTTGGCTACAATGTCATCCGCTACAGTAATCAGGTGATCGATTTCTTCAGTTGTCAGATCGGTAATGTTGATAAGATTACGAATTTTGTTCATACTGCGTCCTTTCCTGCATAAAAAAACAGGCCCTAATGCCTGCAAATACAAAAATGATTATAGTTGACGTTATCTAAGTTTGGTTTTAAACATCTCATACAATCACCTCTTTCTTGAAATTATAGGGATTAAATACTATGGCTTCAATAAAGGATGGGGGCTAATCATAAATATACAATTAAAAGTGCTAAAAATGTCCCTTGAGATAATGATAGAATAAGAACATGTTAAGCAATGCACTGGTAAAAATCGTTAAAGAAGATGATAAATATAATATTTATGCTAAAGATACCAATATTGGCTATATTACTTTAGATAAGAATAAGGTTTATATTTTCATTAACCCAGTATATCGAGGTAAGCACTATGCCACCAATGCCCTGTATCTTTTTGTGAAATATGTTCATGAAGTATTAAAGATAGATAAATTATATGCAAATATAAACAGTGATTTAAGTAAACATGTTTTTGAACACACAGGATTTCACAGAGAAGATGGCTATTATGTTCATGAAGCATTTAACAGCATTATAGATGACAAGAAAGATGAAAATGTCATATATCTGGCTGGTGGCTGTTTCTGGGGTATGGAAAAGGTATTCAGGTCTTTAAAGGGTGTTAAAGATGTATGTGTGGGTTATGTAAATGGGAATACACTAAATCCCACATATGAAGATGTCTGCCGCAGTAATACCGGCTATAAAGAGGCTGTTAAGATTATTTATGAGGATGAATACTCTTTAAAGAGAATACTGGAAGCTTATTTTATCTGTATTGATCCTACTGTTAAGAACAGGCAGGGCAATGATACAGGAAGTCAGTATCAGACAGGTATTTATTATGTTTCTGGCTATGAGATTATTAAAGAAATATATGATAATGAGAGAAAGAAATATAATGAGTTCTATGTAGAGCTTGAGCCATTTAAGGTATTCTATCGGGCTGAGGAATATCATCAGAACTATCTTGTGAAACATCCAGATGGCTATTGTCATATTACAAAGAAGGAAATGGAAGAGGTTGGTAAATTAAACTGATTTCTTCTTTTTTTGTGCTTATATTTTGACTTATTTAATAATATATTTAGCTTTTTTAATAACAGGTGAGGAGTTTTCGATTTTTTTGACAATAACAATATAGAGGAAAAATTATCCTCGAATATACGAAAGGATATGTTGTAGAATGGATTTGTACAGAAAAAGATTTAAAAACGCAAAAGAAGTTGTTGCCAAACTTAGACCTATTGATGATTTATTGTTCAGTATGATAGGCAAATATCATCCTGAAATTCTCGAAGAGTTTCTGAAAATAATATTGAACGATGACTCTTTGAAATTCATTAGCTCTAGAATTCAGGATAAATATCCAGCCTTGCCACCCTATAAGTCAGCAGCCATGGACTTTACCGTAAGGACGACAAATGGAATATTTATTGATTTTGAGGCTCAAACAAGCCATCTTGATGATATAGAGAAAAAGGTGCGCCTGTATGAGTGTAAAAACGATTCCAGTTATATACTCAGTGGTTTTGATTATAAGATGTTTCCTGATGGCATTACGGTCATTTTAGCTGATAAGGATATGTTTGGTGATAATGAGGCTGTGTACGAGGTTTACAAAGCTGTCAGAAACTCTAAAAAAGAATGGATAGATGGCCGTAAGGTATTTGTGGTTAATGGCGAATATGTTGGTGATGATCTGATTGGCGATTATATTCACGACTTCTTAAGTTACGATGTTGAAGATATGAGGTTAGATTCTATCAGGAATTGTGTTAAGTATTTTAAATTAGAAGAAGAGAAAGGATTTGAAAATATGTGTGAAATTATAGAGCAGTATGCTAGAGATGAGGCCAGAGAGGCTATTGAAAAGCTTGAAGAAGAAAACAGAAAGAATTCTATTGGTATCTACCTTAGATTTGTCAAACAGGGTGCTATTTCTCTAAGTGAGGCAGCAAAGGAACTTGGTGTTTCTAAGAGCGATTTAGAACTGATGCTCTGATTAGGCTGTACCCAAGAGAAATTCTATAGAAATCTATCTAAGATTTACTCAGCAGACAATGTCTGTTGTGAAAGCAGTGTGTTAAGTAAGTTCTGGAATATATAAATTTGTTAAGGCGGTACATGACTATTAATTGTGCGTATACCGTTTTAATTTTATATAATTAGTAAAAAGCGTGGGTAGAAATTATGGAAAGTAATATTTTTAGAAAAAAGAGTATGGACAGGGTATCCTCTCCAGAACAGCTTAATGATTATATAAAGGTATCTAATCCTACAGTCTGGATGATACTTGTTGCGATTATTATTTTTCTTATAGGTGTATGTGCCTGGGGTTATTTTGGACGGCTTGAAACAACAGTGAGTACATCAGGTGAAGTGCTGAATGGAACATATCTTGCCTATGTTAAGGAAGATAATATTCTGGAAATTAAAGAGGGCCTGGAAGTAAGAATTGAAGACAAAAGCTATCAGGTTGAATCAATTGGTAAGGTACCATCCATGGCTGGTGGTATTTTAGATGATTATCTGATGCACCTGGGAAATATTAATGAAGATGACTGGGTTTATGTTGTGAGTGGAAAAACTGATCTTCCTGATGGCAACTATCAGATTGAAATTGTAACCGAAAGCATCGCACCAATGTCTTTTGTCCTGAACTAGGTGTTATATGGCTAAGGATGTAAAAATTAAGAAACCTGTCAGTGGCGGTGTAGCTAAGGTACCGGTTGTCATGCAGATGGAGGCTCTTGAATGTGGTGCAGCCTCTCTGGCCATGATACTGGCTTATTATGATAAGTGGATTCCGCTTGAACAGGTAAGAAGTGACTGTGGCGTGTCACGTGATGGTTCCAATGCGGCCAATGTGCTTAGAGCTGCGCGAAGCTATGGCTTAATCGCCAAGGGTTATCGCTATGAGCCTGAGGAATTGAAGAAATATGGCAAGTTTCCATGCATTGTGCACTGGAATTTTAATCATTTTGTCGTACTGAATGGTTTTAAGAAAGATAAGGCGGTTTTAAATGACCCGGCTAAGGGTAACTATACCGTTTCGATGAAGGTTTTTGATGAGTCTTTTACCGGTATCTGTCTGATGTTTGAACCGGGAGAGAACTTTGTGCCTTCTGGTAAACCTAAATCAATGATGTCATTTGCCAGGGAAAGAATGAAGGGCTCAGCAGTGGCTGTAGCTTTTGTGATTCTTACCAGCATTATTTCTAATCTGATTGGCGTTATTAATCCGGCTTTCTCCAGAATCTTTCTTGATCGACTGTTAACGGGTGTTAACAGAGAGTGGTTTATGCCTTTTATTGGGGCTCTGGCTCTAATTGGTGTCATCCAGCTTATTGTTTCCTGGATTTCGGCTGTTTATTCGTTAAAGATTAACGGTAAGATGGATGCAGTTGGCAATACAACTTTTATGTGGAAGGTTTTAAGAATGCCAATGGAGTTTTTCTCACAGCGTATGGCTGGAGATATCTGTCAGAGGCAGTCTTCTAACTCTAATATTGCCAAAACTCTGGTATCTACTTTTGCGCCTTTACTTTTAAATACAATAATGATGATTTTCTATCTGGTAGTAATGTTAAGGTATTCAGTTGTGCTTACCTTAATTGGTTTACTGTCAATTGTGGTTAATTTCTTTGTATCAAGAATTATATCGGCTAAAAGAGTCAATATTACCCGTGTTCAGATGCGAGATGCCGGCAAGCTGGCCGGTACTACGGTTGCAGGCATTGAAATGGTCGAAACCATCAAGGCAGCTGGTGCAGAAAATGGTTTCTTTGAGAAGTGGGCAGGCTACCAGGCTTCAGTTAATACTGCCCAGGTTAAATATGCCAGACTTAATCAGTATCTGGGTTTAATTCCATCAGCTGTTTCGGGTATCACCAATATTGTGGTACTGATGCTTGGTGTCTATCTGGTTATCCAGGGTGAATTTACCATTGGTATGGTAATGGCCTTCCAGGGTTTCCTTTCCAGCTTCCAGTCACCTGCCATGACCTTGATTTCGGCTGGCCAGACTATGCAGGAAATGCGTACTGAGATGGAAAGAATTGAAGATGTCATGAAGTATCCAACTGATGTTGAATATGCTGAAGATGAAAATGATGAGGGCAAGGAATATTCCAAGTTAAGCGGCAATATTGAGCTTAAGAATATTACTTTTGGTTACTCTAAACTGGCCAAGCCGTTAATTACTGACTTTAGTCTGACATTGAAGCCAGGCCAGCGTATTGCGCTTGTGGGCGGTTCGGGTTCAGGCAAGTCAACAATTGCCAAACTCATTTCCGGTTTATATAAGCCATGGAGTGGCGAAATTTTGTTTGACGGCAAGCCTATGTCTGAAATTGACCGTGAGGTATTTACTGGATCTCTGGCAGTAGTAGATCAGGATATTATTCTTTTTGAGGATACTATTGCGAACAATATTAAGATGTGGGATAAGTCAATCGAGGATTTTGAAATGATTATGGCAGCCCGTGATGCCCAGATTCATGAGGATATTATGCAAAGAGAAAACGGCTATCAGTATAAGATAACTGAAGGCGGTAAGGATTTCTCAGGCGGCCAGAGACAGAGGCTGGAAATTGCCAGAGTGCTGGCACAAGATCCGACCATTGTCATTCTTGATGAGGCAACAAGTGCCCTGGATGCCAAGACAGAATATGAAGTAGTCAAGGCCATCAAGGACAGAGGTATTACCTGTATTGTCGTAGCCCATCGTCTATCTACCATTCGTGATTGCGATGAGATTATCGTTCTGGACTATGGTGAGGTTAAGGAACGCGGTACGCATGAAGAATTGATGAAGCAGGGCGGCTTATATACTAAGCTTGTGACCAGTGAGTGAGGTGACTTATGGGTTGGTTTAATGAACAGATAAAAGAAAGAAAGATTTCTGATAACAGCGCCTTTCAAGCTTCTTTTGACAATATAACTGCTTCAGTACTGGGCAAAAAGATGTCAAGCGCCCTTAATGATTCAAGAATTATTACCAAAAACGCAATTGACGCAATATTGAAGTATTACCATGTACCTAGCCGGGAAGTTCCTGAGGAATTGGAAGATATGAATGAGCAGCTGGAATATCTGATGCGTCCATATGGAATCATGAGACGTTCGGTAATTCTGGAAAGTGGCTGGTATAAGGATGCCATTGGGGCAATGCTGGGGATAAGAAAAGATAATGGCACAGTTGTGGCTTTAATTCCAAGGGGTTTCAGCGGCTATGAGTATTTTGATCTGGAAAGTGGTAAATATATTAAGGTTAAGAAGTCTAATGAAGATCTTTTTGAAGATGAGGCTATTGCCTTCTATAAGCCTTTTCCTTTGAAGTCTATTACAATTAAGGATCTGGTTGTTTATATTGCCCAGGTATTATCGGTTTCTGACTATGTGGCAGTTGCCCTTGCCACACTGGCGGTCAGTTTGCTGGGCATGCTTACTCCAAAGATTAATAATATACTGTTCTCAGTTGTAGTAACCAGCGGTTCGGTAAGGCTGTTAATCGGTATTGCGATATTTGCCTTATGTCTTTCACTTACAAGTCTGTTGATAAGTTCGGTTAAGTCGCTTATTTCAGCCCGTATCAATACTAAGCTTTCAATATCTATTGAAGCAGCAACGATGATGAGACTTATGTCTTTACCGGCTGATTTCTTTAAGAACTACAGTTCTGGTGAACTGCAGGAAAGAGCGGGCAATATCGGCAGTCTTTGTGACATGCTGGTATCGACAATTCTGAATACTGGTTTAACTTCGGTATTTTCTTTAATTTATATTTATCAGATCTTTATATATGCACCAGGTCTGGTTATTCCATCTCTGATTATTACTTTTATTACTATTGTCTTCTTTGTAGTATCAGCTTTGATGCAGATGAAGATTTCGGTTAAACAGATGGAACTTGGCGGTAAGGAGTCAGGTATGACTTATGCTTTAATTTCTGGTGTACAGAAAATTAAGCTGGCCGGTGCGGAGAAAAGAGCTTTTGCCAGATGGGCAAATCTGTATGCGGAGCGTATCAGCTACAGCTATAATCCGCCAGCCTTCCTGAAACTTAATTCGGTTATTTCCGGTGCCATTTCTTTAGTGAGTACACTGGTAATGTACTATATGGCTGTTCAGACTGGTGTTTCCGTTGCGGAATATTACGCCTTCAATACAGCCTATGGTATGGTGTCTGGTGCCTTTATGTCTCTAAGCTCAATTGCCCTGACTTTTGCCCAGATTAAGCCAATTCTGGAAAGAGTTAAACCGCTGCTTGATGCCAAGCCGGAAATCAGTGAGGGTAAGCAGGTTGTAACTCGTCTGTCCGGAGCGATTGAAATGAACAATGTAAGTTTCCGCTACAATGAGTCAATGCCTAATGTCATCGACAATCTGTCGTTAAAGATAAGACCTGGCCAGTATGTGGCTATTGTTGGAAAGACAGGCTGTGGGAAGTCTACACTAATGCGATTATTACTGGGCTTTGAGAAATGTGACCGTGGTGCCATTTATTATGATGGCAAGGATATTAATTCTCTGGATCTTAAGTCATTAAGAAGAAAGATTGGCTCGGTTATGCAGAATGGTAAGCTTCTGCAGGGCGATATTTATTCTAATATCACCATTTCTGCTCCATGGTTAACGATGGATGAAGCTTTTGAGGCGGCTGAGAAAGCCGGCATTGCGGAAGACATAAGACGTATGCCAATGGGCATGCATACAATGATTTCAGAAGGCTCAGGCGGTATTTCCGGCGGTCAGCGACAGCGTTTAATGATTGCCAGGGCTATTGCGCCAAAGCCTAAGATTCTGATGTTTGATGAGGCAACCAGTGCTTTAGACAATATTACCCAGCGTCAGGTATGTGAGGCTCTGGATGCGATGAAGTGTACACGTATTGTGATAGCTCACCGTCTTTCTACTATTAAGCAGTGTGACAGAATTATTGTGCTTGATGGCGGCCACATTGTGGAAGATGGAACTTATCGTGAGCTGATTGATAAGAAGGGTTATTTCTATGAACTTGTTGAAAGACAGAGAGTGGATGATAACGATTAATGAACCATATTGATTTAGTAGATAAATATTATGATCTGAATAAAGATAAGAAGCTGGTAAGGTTTCATCTGAATTATGATAATCTGGATGAAGCCCTGGAGCTTTCCTTTAATAATACTTATCGTTTCAAGAAAGAAATTATTGAACAGATTGATGAACAGCTTAATGATATTCCAAAGGAATATAAGTGTGATCTGGAGATCAGTTTTAAGGAAAAAATAGATTCTAAGGCTGTAGTTAATGCGTTTTTTGATGAGCTTTCATTTATTAATTATCATAACCGCAACAACAATAATCGTAAGCATCTTACCATCGCTATTCTTTTCTTAAGCGGTCTGGTATTGCTTCTTTTGAATCTGTTTTTAAATAATCATACTCTTTTTGCGGATAGTGTACTAAATGAAACAGTAAACTGGGTTATTGATACTTTTGCGTGTGTACTGATATGGGAAGGATTTACTCTGCTGTTTCTTATTTACTATAACGAAGAGATACCGGCGGTTAAGATTGTAAAATGTATTAATTCACTGATTCTGATTAATGATGATAAGGAAGAGGTGTTTGTCAATGATAGAAAGAATATTCATTCTTATTCTTTCTTTGATATATCTTCCGCCTGTATGCTTACAGGTTCGGTAATAATGCTGGTGGATATCTTCTATGAGATTCTGACCTTTATAGATATTGGCATATTTAATATATTTTATATTTCTGTCTTTGGTATACTGATACTCTATGAACTGCTCATATCTGTGGGAGCACTGTTCAGCTATCTGAAAAGGGAGAACTTTTTTATTAGAATATTTAAGTTCCTGCTTATAGTAGACATGGGGATGAATGTTGTTGCGCTGGTTTCAGGTACAGGTGTTTCGTGGCTCTGGTTTGTTTATGATATGCTGTTTATTGTGTCACTGATAATTGAAAGTAAGAAGGTTCGGGTTAAATCCTGAATCTTTTTGTGTTAGAATCACAGCCAATGTTTACTAATAGTATTCGGTTTTGATGAATTGTGGACCAGGGTTATCAATGATTTGTTGTTTATTGTACCGCTGGCATAATTAAAAAAGCATATTTTGATGAAAGCAGGAGGGACAACACAATTTCTCACTTAAACAGCTTTTGTCTATGCGTTGATCGGCTATATTTATGTAATCTCTAAGCAGAAAACCCACAAGTCTTAAAGCTTGTTGGATGAATGCTATCCCTGCTATCTATGTTTCCTGATGGAATGTATCAATAGTCATATTGTCAAATAACCACAATGATTATCTCTTTCATATCTCAATGAAAAGATATACATAACAGGGATAAACAAGCCTTAAAACTATAGAAGTAAAGACATAAAGTACTATTCGATATAGTATAATTAAGTCACAGGTAGAGCGTCTAAAAACTGAATATTTCAATGCATCTTCATCAGAATTGAAGTATTTGGTTTTGAGGCGCTCTTTCTTGTAGAAAGAGAGTTAAGGAGTTGCATCTTAGCGTTAATTAAAGGACGAATACCCTGGTATTAAGAATGCTGTCTGATTGTTGACTTGGGCAGCGTTATCTAAACGATGGGAAATATCTGAAGT
>JBJFHC010000213.1:0-2494 GCA_051893275.1 Erysipelotrichaceae bacterium
ATAAACTTTCTGTCCCCTTCAGGCATAGAATCGTCATCTATAAATCTTTCAACTTTCATGTGCAGATTATACTTTTCTCTTAAAGCCATTATCGTTTTCATCATTGGCGAAGCATGGTGTAAATCTATATCAGACTGTGATTTCCATACGTCAATAAGCAGTATAGTCTCTGGATCATTTAAAGAGATGAAGTAATCATACTTGAGATTGCCCTTTTCTTCTTTTATTTTCTGTACTGTACCGCTTTTTAATCATTTCGTCTACAAAGTTTTTTGCACTTCCATTTTGTTCTGTGTAATAGATGTTTACTGTGATTGCCATATTGTCTCCTTTTTTTCTATTATCCCAAAAAGAAAACAGCTTTATAAGCTGTTTTACTTAACTTCCTTTGTTTTCTTAAGTGCCAGGAACAACAGTACAATTGATACGGCCATCAGGATGTGTGAGATACCCGCAATGCCCGAAATAGCCGCATTAGGACCCTTGGCCAGTTCTACGCCCAGTACCTGCACAATTCCTCTTACAATAAACATAATTACCATGAATGGTAAAGCCAGATTGTAAAGTCTCCAGAATATCTTGAACTGTTTTAGATCAGCAAGATCAGTTTTTGAACAGTACAGTCCCAGTACCAGCATTAACAGCGTACCCAGCGCAAAAAGATGAACATGGGCAACCCCCAGTGAAGTCTTGCCCGTAAAACCGTTGAATTTGGTAAATTCACGATAGAAGACACCGGCAATCATTGCCAGAATCGCATATGAGAATGCATAATTTGTATATTTCTTCATAAACCCTCCTTCTTGTTTATCTATATTGATTTCCTGAATGAAATAATACATAAAATTAATACCTGCCAGAAACAGTCCTGCCCCAAGACCTGTATAGAATACCGCAATAAATCTAAAAGGTACCAGTTCAAATTTTCTTAATACTATACCCATGGTCATCATAAAGACCATAATGATAAAGGATTTCAGATCAAAGAAATGAAAGAAATACTGGTATTCTTCTTCATACTTATGTATGCGGATATTATGTTTCTTCGAAATCTTAAAGAACATCATTCCAAATGGTATAAATACTACAATTGACAGTAAATAATTAATTAAACTCAGATAATGCTTATATTCTGTAAGACCAATCTTCAGTACATTGAAGCCGGCAATAAGCCAGACAACTGAGGCAATAAAAAGTAAATATTTCTTTCTAATTTTCATATAACAGTTTATCTATTATCTTCAAAAGATAATCCTTTCCTTCATTTCTAAGCAGCAGAGTCATTACATTTTCAAATATAAAGTTCACAAAATCTCTTTTATTAAAACCATCATTAAAGATGCTTATGACATCTTTATCTTCATTTAAAGCTTCTAACAAGGAGTCTTTAATGTTTTCTATTATCTCATCCATGGCCTGTCGGGATTCTTTTCTGTTGGTGAAAGAAGTGAAATGAATCTTCAGAAAATCAGGATAGATTCTGTTTCCCTCCTCAATGGAATCATACAAGGCAGATACCATCCCTTTAAAACTATCGCTTTCATCATTTCTTCCCTGAGCAATTTCCAGCCAGATAGACTTTACCACTCCCAGAAGAAGTTCATCCTTATCTTTGTAGTAATTGTAGATAGAGCCAAGTGAAACATTAGAATACTGGGCAATGGAGCGCATATTAATGGCTGTGATGCCTTCTTTTTTTAATATATTCTTGCCTGCTTCAATCAGCATTTTTTCATCGATACTCTGTTTACGCATAATTTACTGAACAATGTTCATTTTAAAATATTTATAATATCCCCGTCAACAAAAAAGCACCCTCAGGGTGCTTAAACTATCGGCAGCTGTATCTCGGTCAGATAATCGTCAACATTTTCTTTGTTCCAGATGCCATCTATATAACATTCTCTGGGCAGACCATTTATCTGATAATTGTTTTCTCTGGCATATTTCATAATATAGGCATAGGCTTCACCTATCATCTCATATGAACCCTTATGCAGTATAGAAATTACTTTTACAGCTTCCAGTTTTTTAAATTTAATCCGACAGTTTTCTTTACCGAATCTATCCACTGCCTGGCAGTATCTTACTCTTATGTCTGTTTCTTTATATTCTCCATCCAGATATTCACAGAAACAGTAGTCTGGCTCAATACATTTAAGATCGGGATTAAGTCTTGAACATTCCTCACCAAGTTCTGGGATAAAGTCCATCATATCGGCATAAGTATTAAGTCTTGTTTCACCGTAATAGACAATACAGTCATCAATTTCTTTTATAACCGGCTGATACTTCATGTTTTCCTCCTTCAGAAGACAGCTTATTATTGAAAGTTTAGTATCAATAAGTTCTTTTTCCTTAATCAGTTCATCTGATTTATACTTCAGTATTTTCTTTAAATCTTCACCCTGTTTAATTCTTTTGATTTCCTCTATGGAAAGACCAAGCTGTCTGAAAGCCTTAATTCTGCAGGCTTCTAATAGCGAAGAAGTGG
>JBJFHC010000214.1:0-2488 GCA_051893275.1 Erysipelotrichaceae bacterium
TTAAACCAAATAATTTTGAGCTTGAAGACCTGTTTAAGCAGTCGATGGATAATAAGGAAGAGATGCTCGACAGATGTTTCCGTCTGCAGGAAATGGGTGCCAGAAACATCATTGTCTCGCTTGGTGAAAAGGGAGCACTGATGGTTAAGGAAAATGGCATAGCCTATCCATTAGTCTGTCCAAGCGGTAAAGTAATCAATACCATCGGTTCAGGTGATTCGCTGGTTGCGGGTTTTCTGTACTCTTACCTGAAAGATGCTGATTATTATAAAGCTTTGATGTATGGTGTAGCAGCCGGTTCAGCTACCGCCTTCAGTCTTCGTTTTTCCAGCAAAATGGAAATAGAAAGACTGATGAAGGAAACTTACAAGCTGTCCAAATAAAATTTATGGCCTATCATATAAGTATATGGTACATTTTTTAAATAGTGACTTTAAGAGTTTCAAAGAAACTATAGATGACAGATTCTATGTCGATAAAAGTGAGATTATAGCTTATCTTAATGAATTAATAGATACACCTTTTAAATATATCTGTAGTAAAAGAACTAAAGGTTTTGGCAAAACAGTTACTGCAGATATGCTGGTTATAATCCTGTATTTTAATATGGATATCCCTGGTATATCGACGGCAGATTAATTTAGGTAAATCATTTATCATGTTTATTAGAGCGTGCTTTATAATATTGAGTTTTTTTGGATGCTCATATGATACGATGAAGATGTAAAAAAAGATGGACCTCTTTTTATACCACTAAAAACTCTCCATCTTCTTTTGCCACATACATATTGAGGGGCATTTTTATGGTATCTGTATTTACCTAAATTATCAAGATTAACAGATTAAATATTTCAGTTTCTTCACTTTTAGACAGAACTCTTACAAACTTTGAATACGGAAGTAATAATTACTGCAGACATTGTGGGAAGAAGTATATGAAGCCTTTTGAAAAGTATACCAGGGTTCTTACCGACTATCATAACGGCGAGATAGTAATGAAATTATGTCATAAATATCTATTCCTAAAAAATGCTAATTTCTTTATTTTTTAGGAATGAAACATGATTAATGATTCATTCTGCATTGGTGATAAAATATTAGTGCGAGGAGAAAATAAGTATGTGGACAATTAAAAATGATAATTTAGTACTGAGTGTAAGTGAAAAAGGAGCTGAAGTACACAGCCTCAAAAAAGTTAATGAAGTCTATGACTATGCCTGGGAAGGCGATAAGACCTATTGGGCAGGCAGAAACCCGATTCTGTTCCCGCAGGTTTCTTCAAATGATGACAAGACCATGCTGATCAATGGTGTTAGCTATAAGACTGGAAACCATGGTTTTGCGCGTAATGCGGTATTTGAACTTGTTGAGGATAAGGGCGATGAGCTTGTACTGAAGTTAAGTGAGAATGAGGATACTTTAAGTCAGTATCCATTCAGATTTGAGTTACTGGTTGATTATAAGCTTAATGGAAACAGGGTTGATATTACTTATGCCATCACCAATAATGATGAGAAGGATATGCCTTTTGGTTTTGGTTTACATCCAGCATTTAATGTGGATAAGGACTATAAAGATACCTACGTTGTATTTAACAAGTCTGAGAATGAGTTTGGTGAAAGAATAGATATTTCTAAGGAACTGTTTGAGAAGTATCCAACCGTAATTATTAAGAATCCTGAGGCTGATGTATGTACTTTATATTCCAATAATCATGCCCTGGCTGTTGAATATAAAGGTTTTAATATTTTTGCCATCTGGTCGCAGGGACCATTTGTATGTCTGGAGCCATGGATGAATTATACTGAGAAGTCAGATCATCGTGAGCTTAAGGACAGGGATGATATTAGAATTCTTAAAAATGGTGAAAAACAGGTATATAAGTATTCCTGGATAGTAGTACAATAGTACTCGTGTTTACAAATAAGGATTTAAAAAGATTAATATTGCCTTTACTGTTTGAACAGATTCTGGGTTTAATGGTAGGTATGCTTGATACAGTGATGGTATCAAGTGTTGGTGAGGCAGCTATATCGGGGGTTTCCATCGTCAATGATGTAAACCTCCTTATTATTGCGCTTTTATCAGCTCTGGCGGGTGGCGGATCGGTCTGCGTTTCTCAGTTTTTTGGAAACGGCAATCATGAAATTACCAGACTTTCTGCTTCACAGTTAATCATGATATCTTTTGTGGTATCTTTCGTTTTCGGTTTAATCGGACTGTTTGGAGCGGAATATATTCTGAAGTGTCTCTATCCATCTGTCAGCATTGATGTAATGTCAGCGGCCAGAATTTATTTTGTGATAACGGCCTTGTCTTTTCCCTTCCTGGGTTTATATAATGCCACAGCCGCAATTTTCAGATGTATGGCCAGAACCAAGGTTACTTTATATGTTTCCATACTGGGAAACATTATAAATCTTGTGGGCAATTATTTCTGTATCTATATTTTAAAGATCGGGGTAGCTGGTGTTGCCATACCTACACT
>JBJFHC010000215.1:0-2477 GCA_051893275.1 Erysipelotrichaceae bacterium
AATCAATCTCCAGCTTGCTTATAGGCAGCTTAAACGCCTTAGCAATACCATCAACAGATAAAGGTATAAGCTTTAATGAATCCTGAAATATTACTTTATTAATTCTTTTGCCTTTTTTATTAAAAATAACTTCAATCTGATAATATAAACCCTTATCAGATATTAAAGTATTAAAGGTATTACTCTTTTTATCTTCTGGTAAAGTCGTATGAGTATAACCATGTTTGAATAGCCAGTACATAATAAACTGGCCATCAAACTTAAGGTTATGAAAATATACTTTATCATTAGTTTTTTGACTTTTGCACCAATCCATAAATTCATCAATAGTAGTGCCAATAGTAACATTTTCAGGATTATCAATATCACATATTGCATAGGCCCAAACATGGCAGTCCTCTGTAGTGGTAGTAGTTTCAAAGTCGGCAACATATTCAGCCATTAAATTAATCTCCTATCTGTTAGGTGTCCATATGCTTTGTAAAGCACTAACATAAGCCTGATACTGTTCATCTGAAGGACGGTATGCAGATGGCATATCATTTCCTTCTGCTCTGAATATAGCTAAAAACTCTTTAATATCCATAGCTTCAATTTTTCTAATTACGTTAGCTATATCATTCTCATTATATTCTTGCCTTAATGCTTTAAGATAGTTTTCTTTCAACATTAAATCACGCTTATTAAAGTAATCTGATTGAGATTCAGCCATAATGGTTTTCCATTTCCATTTCAGATCTGATCTGTTCATAGTTCTGCTAAACCCCTTCATAGGTTTAAGCGAGACTTCTTCAGCTTTTCCCATGCCAAGCTGACCTTTAGTATATCCTAGACTTTCACCTCTGGAAGTCATTTCAGTATTCTGAATCTCTTCAAGTCTCTTTTTTCTTCTACGATTAATAACACCAATTCTTCTGTTAATCTCTGTTTTTTGCCACTTAGTAAGTTTAAGGTTATAATCGTTATCAGGAGCTACAACAAGATCTTCAGCGCCACGCTTTGAGAATCGGCGCAGCGCATTCAGTTCACGGTTTAGATCTTGTCTAGTATTAATCAATTCTTTCATTTGCTTTACTGAGACTTTGTCCGGTAAAGCATTCTTCATCTCTGGATTCTTTTTAGAAACTCTGGCTATCTTAGCATTAAAGTTTTTAACAGCTTTCCTTAGTTCTTGTTCATCAGACTTTCGCCATTTAATATGATGCTGCTTAGACATGTGAACCTTTCCTTATCCGTCTCAATTAAGAATCCTCTTTTTTCAATTGAAGAATATAACTTAATATCACTTAATTCATCCAGAATAACAGTTAAGCCCCAGCGAGTTTTTAATGATTCAATAACTTTACTTCTATTTTCCTCAATACGCTCCATAAACTTATTCATATATAAGCTGGATGAAAATACATAAGTCACTTCTTCTTTTCCATAAGTGATAACTGCTCTATGAGGTGAAACCTCTAAATTATAAGCAATACCACTCCTAGTTAGTTGAGTTTCACTCATAAATATCAATCTCCTTTAATTACTTATTTTTATTAGCTTCAAAATAAACTCTGAAAGCTGGTTTCTTATCACCTGGCTTGCAGTCAGGTGTTACAAATCCGGTTAAAAACTCACCATCATCAGACTTACCAGATAAGTACTGAGTACCCTTTTTAGAAGTCTTAGTCCAAAGAGAAGCAATCTCTTTTCCCAGTTCTTCACCCTTCTTAGTTGACAGATATACTCTATAGTCTGGCTCTTTTGGATTCTTCTTCTTTCCATTTACATAACAGACAATACCTGCATTCTGGCCATTGCATGTTAAAGCGCCTGAATAATAAATCTTTCCTGACTTACCTTCTTTCATCCAAAGCACAAAGGCCTCTTCTAAATTAAATTCCTTCTTAGCTGTATCAGCTGGTTTCTTTTCAACATTACGCATAAATTTAACCTCCTTCGTTGAAAAATTCAATCTCACATTTTTAATAATTGTATGTTAGAAATATGAGAATTTAGTGAATAATATCCACTAGTAGCCCTAAGAGCCTAATCCCAGGGCCAATACTAGATATTATTTACTGGTATAGAAGTAAGCTTTTTCCTCTATCATTTCAATAATATCATCCTGCCTAAGCTCCACCAGATCATATGGATCAGAATCACTTCTATAATCAAAGTACACTCTGTTTAACCTGACATATAAGTCATTATATTTTTCTGGACATAATGACAATAGCTGTGTATTGTTAGGAATAGATCCATCAGCTATACCTTTCAAAATCTGTAGAATATCCATATCTTGTAATTCCTCCTTAATGAATGTACTTTTATTATATTTCATTTATGATATTTTTACAATTTATTTGCTTATATTTCAACATCTTTTTTATCTGCTATTTTATTTGTGAAAATATCTCATATTTTAACAATCACAGCCAACATCTGCCAGGGCTGGAGCTGAACCACCAGATCAGTCTGAGCTGGATACCGTAACC
>JBJFHC010000216.1:0-9768 GCA_051893275.1 Erysipelotrichaceae bacterium
CTTTTTTAATTCATCAGCACCTAAGAACTCATTTACTCTTCTTTCACATACTTCTGATTCAAAAAGAAAACGAGAATAAATATCACACATCAATTGACAGTTTCCGGAGATATCTGAATCCAGGAGATTCAGTTTAACCAGCTTATCATCACAGTTCTCTAAAGCCTTATGCATAATGACATTTTCATTAAATGTCGAAGCACTCTCAGCTACCGGCATAGTATAGACCTGATTAAGTATGGCGTTATCCTGAACCATAAAATCATGATAACCATGTCCAAGCTCATGGCCAAGTGTGTCAATGTCTGAGAAGCTACCGGTAAAGTTAGTTAAGATTCTGAATTCTTTATTTAAAGGTGAAGAAGCGCAGAAAGCACCTCCTACCTTTCCCTCATGTGGAAGGAAATCAATCCACTGTTCATCAAAGGCTCTTTTAACTATTTCATACAGTTTAGGATTAAAGTCTATGAAGGTATCTAATAAATAGTTCTTGGCTTCTTCCAGAGTATAGGTCTTATCGTTTTTTCCAATCGGCGCAAAAAGATCATACCACGGAAGACCATTATCATGACCCAGATACTTAGCCTTGGCCCTAAGATACTCATGGAACTTAGGCAGATATTCATTGATTGCCTCATACATGGCATCCAGTGTTTCTTTCTTCATTCTGGACTGATGCAGTGTCTTATCAAGAACTGAATCAAAACCTCTCAACTTACAGTCAGATGAAGCCTGCATCTTAATGGAATTCAGCGAGTAGGCTACGGCATCTTCTATTTTTTCATATGCCTTAAGTTCAGCTTCATAGGCATCTTTTCGTACACTTTCATCTGCATCATAGGCTAAAGCTCTTACCTGAGATAAAGTAATAGTTTCATTACGGTATTCAACCTTCACCTTGGCAGTCATATTGGCCTGCAGGGCACTCCAGGCATCACCACCTGATATGTTCATTAAGGATAGAGCTTCTTCTACTTCTTCACTTAAATCATATTTATGATCTTCTTTAATGTTTCTTAATAAATATTCATATTCCTTTAATTTATCATCTGACTCTATTAATTCATCCAGATTGTCTAAAGACGCAATATAATTCTTCAGCCTGGTTTCTGACTTAGCGGTCAGACTGGTTTTCTGTGATAATATTCCGCTTTTAGAAATAGCTTCATTATCCTCACAGTTTACTGACTGTCTTAATTCAGAATACAGAGACATCTGATAAACAAGTCTGTACTGTCTTTCAAACAGATCAATAATTCTTAAAAGATTGTTTCTATCATCTTCAGCAAACTCAAAGTCATTCATTTCTTCAATGACTTCGTCCAGTTTCTTTTCATCTTCAGCATATTCTGGGTCATCATATCCCTTATAGATATTATCCAGATTCCATGTTTCTTTCATTGATTATCCACCTCTTTCTTAATTAGATTCCTCATAAATTTTACCACCATTGGAAGAGCTACACTAAATGCCAGAAGATAGGAAAGGGGAGTTGCACAGATTAAGCCATTAACTCCAAAGCACTTTGTCAGTATTACAACCAGCGGAATAAAGAAAGCACCAGACTGCAGACAGGCTAGAAATAATGCCTTCTTAGATTCGCCAATTCCCTGAAACAGCATGTTAGATACCGACACTGTAGGCAACATCAGTAATCCAAAGCACATCAGTCTCAAAGCTTTTGTGCCTATTTCAATTACCAGTTCCTCACTCCTGAATAAAGTAATAATAAATGGTGCATTAATAAAGGCAACAGTACAAAGTATCGCAATCAGTGCTGTACCAAAACCAACGGTAAAAACTGTTGATTCCTTAACTCTTTTATAGTCACCAGCTCCATAGTTGAAACTAGATACCGGCTGAAAACCCTGGGCAATACCCAGTGACAGAGAGAACAGCATATTTGAAACTCTGCCCACTACCGACATGGCCGCAATAGCCGCATCACCAAGCGGTTTGGCCATCATATTTAACATGGCGGTTGAAATTGAATTTAAGCCCTGTCTTGCCAAAGAAGGAGAACCAGTTACTACAATATTAATAAATGTATCAACATTTCTGGATATATAGCTTAATCTTAATTTACATGCCGTCTTATTTCTAAAAAACGGAATTAACAGTATTATCAGTGAAAGATATTGTGAAACCATAGTCGCAATACCAGCACCCGATATTCCCAGATGAAAAATAAAAATCAGAATTGGATCCATTACCATATTCAGTATTCCACCAAAAGTCAGACCAACCATCGCAAAAGCTGCCCGTCCTTCATAGCGCAGAATATTGTTGCAGACACAGGACATAACCATGGCGGGAGCTGCCAGAAAAATAAATCTTCCATAATTCATGGCTTCTATCAGCATTGTATCGGTTGAACCCAAAAGTCTCATTAATGGCTCAAGAAATATAAGCCCAAGTATCATTAAAACTACCGAAATACAGAAAGACAGAAACAGCCCGCTTGAGGCAAATACCGAAGCTCTTTCTTCATCCTTACGGCCCAGTGAACGGGATATGTTGGAACCCGAGCCATGTCCACACATAAAGCCAAATGCCTGCAGTATTGCCATAACCGCAAACACAACACCTGTGGCTCCAGAAGCACTCAGGGAAATCTGTGATACAAAATAGGTATCAGCCATATTATAGATATTGGTTATCAGCATTGATATGGTTGTTGGAATACCTAAAGATATAATCAGTTTTGGTATACTTTCATAACGCATTCGTTTAAATCTATCTTCATTATTCATAAACCAGATCCTCCAGCTGTTGGGGTAAATTTACCTTTATATCTATATCATCAAAACATACTCTTACACAATGAAGACCAATACGGTTCAGTTTCCTGTTTCTGGAACCATATAATATATCACCCGCAATAGGATGACCAAGATAGGCAAAAGACAGACGTATCTGATGAGATCTTCCGGTTATGATATTAACCAGATATATAGAATAGTCTTTATTGCCTCCAAGATACTTATATTCCGTTATGGCCTTCTTTCCATCAGCTGATACTTTATATTTCTTAACATCTTTCTTGATGTTAATCTCAATTTCACCTTCATCCTTATCAAGCCTTCCCTCAACTATTGCCAGATATTCCTTATGCAGTTCTTTCTTTTCTCTTAAGTTATTTAAATAGGCTGCCTTCTCTGAATTAAGGGCATAAACCATAGCTCCAGAAACATTTTTATCAAGTCTTAATACCGGATATACTTTTCTTTTAAGCTGTTTCTCCAGTATAGAACTAAGATTATTGTCCTTATGTTCATTGTCTCTATGTACCACTATGCTAGATGGCTTATTGACTATTACCACATCATCATTCTGGTATACTATATCTATTTTCTTTAGAAGAACACCTTCATCTTTACCTATTAAACAGACCTCTATTTCATCACCGGCATTAAGAATACTTGTTAAAGCTTTACTTTCACCATTCACAAGAACACTTCGGTTTGTATACATCCTGGTAATCTGTCTTCTGGAATAACCAAGATCACTCAGATATTTTTTTAAAGACACTCCATCTTTTTCTACTTTAATCAACATAGATACATTTTAATGCAAAAACTGATAAGATTGATATATATGAAAAAGAAAATTATTGCGATAGCTGTACTGCTGATACTTATAGTATCCGCAGCCATAACGCTATTACTGACTAAACCAAAAGAAGAACCGCCGGTAATTATTGAAGAACCGGTGGATATTGTCGAAAAAGAAGAACCAAAAGAATTCAAAGCCTCTCTTATTATGGGTGGAGATGCCGTAATACACAGCTCAGTCTATACCTCAAACTGCATAGATGGAGTATATGACTTCTCCTATCCTTTAGAAGAAATAAAAAAGCTGGTCCAGAATTATGACCTGGCCTACTATAACCAGGAAACCATCCTGGGAGGCAAGGAATATGGCTTATCCAATTATCCCGAATTCAACTCACCTCAGGAAGTGGGAGATGGCTTTGTGGATGCCGGCTTTAATCTGGTATCCCTGGCTACCAATCATACCATGGACTGGTACAATTCAAAAGGCGATACTCTGGTTGTTTCATCAAGAAACTACTGGCTAGATCAGTATGAAAAAAATGGTGTCATATCTGCCGGATCATATAAGTCTCAGGAAGATAAAGACAATATCGTAATCGGTGAAGTAAACAACATAACTTATGCCTTACTGTCATATACCTTTGGTACCAATGGCATATATCCATCATCTTCCCAGTCATATCTGGTTAATTATATTGATAAGGAACAGATTAAAAACGATGTCGATAAATATAGAGATAAAGTAGATGTCTTAATGGTAGCCATGCATTGGGGAGAGGAATATCTTTATTCTCCAACCTCCTATCAGCAGGACCTGGCTCTTTATCTGGCAGATCTAGATGTAGATATAGTAATAGGCAATCATGCCCATGTGCTTGAACCTATTGAATGGATTGATGATACACTGGTAATCTATGCTCTGGGCAATATTATTTCCGGACAATACTTCGCAGTACAGACCTTAACTACAGCTCTCTGTTCTCTGGATATTACTAAAACTATCAATGATGATGGCACAAGTACTATCACAATGGATAATGTAGGCTGTCATCTGTTCTATGGTATTACCAATGACAGATGGAAAATGGTTCCTTACTCAGAACTTACCGATGAACAATTACCAGATCATGATGTATACTTCAAGTTCTTCTCTGAAGTATTAAGAGGCTCGGTATCTCAGGAAACAATAAACGAGGTAACAAGTATCTATAATCCAACTGAAACCTATATTCTGGATGACTATCCATCATTCAAGAACATAACTCCATTCCCGGAACTTAAAGTAGAATGAAGCCACATGGCTTCATTTTTAATTCAATCTAATTTCACCATTCTCAAACAGTTTCTCTCTGGTTTTATCATCCACATCCAACAGATAACAGGCTTCATCAAAAGACTTGCCTTTATTGATCAGTGATTTTATGTCTATTGCTAATTTTCCAAAAGCTCCTATTTGTATGCCTTCTTCTTTCCCTTGGTCAATTCCTTGTTTAATCCAGTATTCTTTTCTCTGATCCATCATTTCTCTTAAATAATCACACATCTTGCCTAACTCCTTTTCACTTTCTTTTTCTAACTCAATACCCAGTTCATCCTTTAACATTCTTATTTTATCACTAAAAGGCATCGGATATTTGAACAAAATCCATAATAATTTTGAAGATCTGAACTTCAGCTTCTCAAAAGGAAGTCCCAGATTAATAATTATTACCTCTGACACACTGCTTAAAGCTGGCGTGTAAGGTCCGTATTTATTCTCTGCTCTGCAGTTTTTAAAATAAATAACTTCTTCTTTATTTGAACTTGAGAAGAAACAGAGAAAGAAACAGTAGGCCTTACTTAAAGCTGAAAGAGGAAGTTTTTTACTTCTTATCTGTTCAGCCACATTAATTCTTTTACAGTAATCCTGTCCCCGATAATGCATAATAACTACATCAAGATGGTTTCTTTGGGCTTCTATATCCACAAAGAAATGTATCTCTCCATTATCTATCTTGTAGACAAAATCAGCATCTCTTGTAGTAAGTCCCTGGATTTTTGATACACCATTTAAAAGTTCAATCCTGGAATGAGATATACCATTAATATCCTTTCTAAGCAGTTCTTCGATTTCTTTGATACTTAAATCTTTTAACTCTTCACAGAAATCCTTAAGCAGACAGGCTTCAATATAGGGGTCCTGCAACAGAAATCTGAAAGAGCTGTCAAGTGTCTTATACTGCCCGTCAGTCAGGTCTAAGACAGTGCTGTTTTCTAGTGCCATAATTTTCCTCCTATATATGTTATTGTCAAAAAAATTGGATTTTCCTCACTTTTTTTTGCAGAAAAGCGAAAAAAAGACTGATTTTCTTTAAAAATCAGCCTTAACCAAGATAATTAATGACACATTCGGCAACATTTGTCACATGATCACCAATACGTTCCAGATACTTGTTTACCATCAGAAGATCGACAGCTTTCTTACCATTCAGGGGGTCTGAATGGATATATTCAATCAGGTCTTCCTTGTTCTTTTCAAACATTGCATCTACTGTATCATCCATCTCAATTATTTCTTTTGCCAGATTAATATCTCTGTTGACATAAGAACTAATTGAATCTATCAGCATTACCGAGACATCAGTATACATCTGTCTGAAATGATCGAAGTTATAATCTCTTTTTTCCTCAGACATATCAATTACCAGTTCACAGATATCTGAGGCATGGTCACCGATTCTTTCCAGATCGGTTACCATTTTAAGAGCGGCGGTAATCAGTCTTAAATCTGAAGCTACCGGCTGCTGCTCAATAAGCAGGGAGTAACAGATATTTTCTATTCTTTTCTGATAGTCATTTATTTCCTGGTCATTTCTAATAATTTTATTGGCTTCATCAGTGTCACCTTTAAAGAAAACTTCCATAGCTTCCTTAATAGTGCTTTGAATAAGATTGGCCATATCAATCAGCTCATTATTAAGCTGTTTAAGTTTATTATCAAATTTCTTGCGCATTATCCAAACCTTCCTGTAATATAATCCTCTGTTCGCTTATCTCTTGGGTAAGTAAAGAGCTTGTTTGTGGTCTCATATTCAATCAAGTCACCCAGCAGGAAGAAAGCGGTATAGTCCGAAACACGCAGAGCCTGCTGCATATTGTGAGTTACCACTACAACAGTATAGTCTTTCTTTAAAGACTCCATCAGTTCCTCAATCTTGGCGGTACTGATTGGATCTAAGGCACTGGTTGGCTCATCCATTAAAAGTACTTCCGGTTTAACTGCCAGCGCACGGGCAATACAGATTCTCTGCTGCTGACCGCCACTCAAACTAAGAGCTGATTTATGCAGAATATCTTTTACTTCCTCGAAAATATAGGCCTGTTTAAGTGATGTTTCAACTATCTCATCCAGCTTCTTTTTATTTTTTATTCCATGAACCCTTGGACCATAGGCGATATTGTCGTAAATAGACATAGGGAAGGGATTAGGCTGCTGAAAGACCATACCTACTTTCTTTCTAAGTTCAGTAACATCCAGGTCGGGAGAATAGATATCCTGGCCATTCAGTTTAATGGTTCCCTCAATCTTGACATAATCAATAAGGTCGTTCATTCTGTTCAGACATTTCAGGAAAGTTGATTTTCCACAGCCTGAAGGACCAATGAGGGCAGTTATGGAGTTTTTCTTAATATCCATATTTATTTTATGTAAAGCATGTTTTTCTCCATAATAGAGATCAAGATCGCTTACAGAAATAATATTATCCATATTTATCCTTTCTTCTTTTCAATTTTATTTGTGATAGCTTTTGCCAGCATATTGATGCCAAATACGATTATTATCAGTATTAAAGCTATGCCAAAGGCTGTTTCAAAATCACCTTCAACCGTGGCACTTAAATATAGCTGTATAGCCAGTGTACCACCTGATTCAAACAGCTTCTTGAATAAAGCTGTGCCAGTCAGTTTTTTCAGAAGCAGCTTTCCTGATCCTGCCGTAAACAGCAGCGCAGCTGATTCCGAAACTATACGGCCAACACCCAGAATTACACCGGTAATAATACCCTTGATACAGGAAGGAAGGACTACAGTCCTGATCATATACCACTTGCCAGCCCCAAGGGACAGGGCACCATCTCGATAAAGTTTAGGTACTGTCTTCAAGGCTTCCTGAGTATTTCTTACAATCAGTGGAAGAATCATCAGAATCAAAGTAAGACAGCCGGTCAGTATTGAATAGCCTAGACCCAGAGTCTGACCAAAGAACATCATACCAAACAGACCGAAAATAATTGATGGAAGACCGCTTAAGGTTTCGGTACAGTATTCAATCAGGGATACAAATTTCTTATTTTTGGCATACTCATTTAAATAAATAGCCGAACCTATACCTACCGGTAAACCTATAAGCAGGGTAATAAAGATAATATATAGAGTATTTACTATATTTCCCGCAATACCAATTGTTCCCTTATAGGCACTGCTGACAGTTGTCAGAAAGTTCCAGTTAATTACACCGATTCCTTTAATAAAAACATAGGCAATTAAAGCTACCAGAATAATTACACTCAAAGAAGCGGACAGATAAATCAGTCCATATGCAATTCTGTCCTTATTCATCTTTTACTTCCTTCTTTCTTATCTTCAGAAGAATAAAATTAATAATCAGGATAAAGGCATAAAGCACCAGACCCACAGTAAACAGAACCTGACGATGCAGTCCTTCTGAATAAGACATTTCCGAAACAAGCTGAGTTGTAAGTAGTCTTACGCTGTTAAATGGCAACGGCAGATTCACTGAACCGCCCGCAACCATATTTACGGCCATAGCTTCACCAATAGCTCGGCCTACACCCAGCACTACTGCCGTGAGAATACCAGATTTGGCAGCCGGTATTACTACTTTAAAGATAGTCTGAATCTTGGTAGCACCCAAAGCCAGGGAAGCACTTCTTAATTTATCATTCACCGCTTTTAATGAAGTGGTAGATACCGATATTACTGTAGGAAGTATCATAATAGCCAGTACGATTATAGCTGCCAGAATATTTGATCCGCCGGTAAATATATGGTCTGGATCATTTCTAAATATTGCCTTCTCAATCTCATAAAGAAAAGGATTTAAGACCATCATGCCGACAAGACCATAGATGACACTTGGTATGGCAGCCAGAAGTTCAACTGCTGAACTTACAATATTAGACAGCTTCTTTGAAGCGATTTCACTTAAGAAAACCGCTGTAAGAATTCCGATTGGCACACCTATCAGTAAACTTGCGAATGTTGCCACAATTGATGAAAGGATAACATAGAGAATACCAAACTTTGGTGTAACCGCTGTTGGTCTCCAGATGGTTCCGAAGAATAAATCGGCAACTCCTACACTTTGCAGTGCAGGAGTTCCTTTCATAATCATATAGACTGTTATAAAGATAATCGCAAGTATAGTGATGGATGCACAGACCATACACAGTATATGAGCTGTCTTTTCACCCACTTTATACTTTTTCATAACCCATTAGTCTGGCAGAATAAGACCAACTGACTTAATAACTTCCTGGCCCTTGGCAGACTTAATATAATCAAACCAGGTCTGAACAATTTCATTCTGAGCAGAAATCTCACCGTTAGTAGCCATTACAAATGGTCTTGACAGCAGGTATGAACCAGCCTTGATATTAGCTTCAGTAGCTTCAACACCATCAAGCTTTAATGCCTTTACTGTATCATCTACAACATCCAGTGAAACATAACCGATTGTACCTTCAGTTGCAGCAACCTTAGCCTTAACACCACCGGTTGAATCAAGTTCACCTGCATATACACAGGCATCAACGATACCCAATAATTCCTCGAAGGCACCTCTTGTACCAGATCCAGCTTCTCTTCCAAGAACAACGATGTTTTCATCCTTGCCGCCAAGTTCAGACCAGTTCTTGATTTCACCAGTATAGATTTTAATCAGATCTTCTTTAGTCAGATTTTCGACTTCATTAGAGTTATTAGTAATAACTGCGATACCATCTATCGCAATTACATTTTCCACAACACCCTTTTCCTTTTCAGTGTCCTTTAAAGCTCTTGAAGAGTTACCGATATCTACCATCTTGTTGGTAACAGATTCAATACCAGCACCTGAACCGGTAT
The DNA here is from genome assembly GCA_051893275.1 of Erysipelotrichaceae bacterium. Taxonomy (GTDB): domain Bacteria; phylum Bacillota_I; class Bacilli_A; order Erysipelotrichales; family Erysipelotrichaceae; genus Colivicinus. The sequence goes on from JBJFHC010000216.1 coordinate 9,684, forward strand.
ATTCAACAGTTACTGTTACATCTGGATATTCTTCCATAAATGTTTCAGCCAGAGCTTCACATACCTTTTCCATTGAAGTAGATCC
>JBJFHC010000217.1:0-2465 GCA_051893275.1 Erysipelotrichaceae bacterium
TATCCATACCTTCCTGAACGATGGCTTCGGTGTGGGTATCAATCGAACTTGTGGCTTCATCAAGAATCAGCACTGGCGGATTGGCAATAGCCGCTCTGGCAATTGCCAGAAGCTGTCTTTGTCCCTGTGACAAAGAAGCACCATCGTTGGTTAAAACCGTATCATATCCCTGAGGCAGATGTCTGATAAAGTAATCCGCATTGGCCAGTCTGGCAGCTGCCACTACTTCATCCATTGTGGCATCAAGCTTGCCATAACGAATATTATCGGCAACTGTACCCGTAAACAGATGGGTATCCTGTAATACAATACTCAGAGATTTTCTCAGATCCGCCTTCTTAATTAACTTAATATCGATGCCATCATAGGTAATCTGACCTTTCTGAATATCATAGAAACGGTTAATCAGATTGGTAATCGTTGTCTTACCCGCACCAGTCGCACCTACAAAAGCCAGCTTCTCACCAGGATGGGCATACATATTAATATCATATAGCACCTGCTTATTCTCTACATAAGAGAAATCAACATCATGGAACTGCACATCGCCTTTAAGTTCTACCAGTTCAAAGCCATTATCATGCGGATGCTTCCAGGCCCAGTGACCAGTATATTCGCTGCATTCACTAAGTGTTCCATCCTCTGCCTTATGACATCTTACCAGTGTTACTTTTCCATTATCAATTTCTGAAGGCTCATCAAGAACCTCAAAGATACGCTCAGCACCAGCCAGTGCTGAAATAACGTTGGCAAACTGCTGCATAATCTGATTGATAGGCTGATTAAACTGCTTGGTAAACTGCAGATATGAAGCAATCGAACCCAGAGTCATTGAACCAATGCCCATGATCGAAAACAGACAGCCCAGCATTGCCGTAATGGCATAAACTGCATGTCCCAGATTATTGGATACCGGACCCATAATATTTGATAAACCAACCGCCTTAGTGGCTGCATCACAGAGATTTTCATTCAGTTCCTTAAATTCAGCGTTACATTTATCCTCACGGCAGAAAACTTTTACAACCTTCTGGCCATCAATCATTTCCTCGATATAACCATTGGCCTTGCCCAGTTCCTTCTGCTGAAGAGCGAAGTACTTGCCGCTTCTTGTGGCAATTCGTCCAGAAACATTTACGGTTATTACAAGCATTACTACTGTAATTATAAACAGCTGCCATGAAAGCATAATCATACTTAACGCAACCGATACAATTGTAACTATTGAGGAAATAAAATTAGGTATAGTCTGTGACAGAAGCTGCCTTAAAGTATCGGTATCATTGGTAAATCTGGACATCAGCTCACCATGTGTATTAGTATCGAAATACTTTAAAGGCAAGGTCTGCAGATGATCAAACATCTCCTGCCTGATTTTATTCAGAATACCATTAGAAATAGTAACCATCAGTCTGTTCCAGGCATAAGTAAATACAGCATAGAGCAGATAAATAATACATACACCAGCTATTGCCTTAAAAAGACCCGCCTCATCAAAAGAACCAGTACCGATAAATGGTACTACATAATCATCTAAGAAAGTCTTCAGAAACAGCGTGCCCCTTACAGAACAGTAGGCTGCCACTAAAATAAAGACTATAACCAGAATAAAAGGAACAAGATAATACTTCTTAATATAAGACATCAGCCTGAAGAAAGTATTCTTGGCATTCTTAGGCTTCTGCTTAATCTTCTGCTTGCCATGTGGCCTATTCATGAATAATACCTCCTTTGGTCTGTGACTCATAGATTTCCTTATAGACTTCGCTTGTCTTCATCAGTTCCGCATGTGTTCCCTGATCAACAATCTTGCCCTCTTTCATAACCAGTATCATATCTGCATCTTCGATTGAAGAAATACGCTGAGCAATTATTATCTTGGTAGTATCTGGGATTTCCTCACGGAAAGCCTTACGTATCAGAGCATCAGTCTTCATATCAACCGCACTGGTTGAATCATCAAGAATCAGAATCTTTGGCTTAGAAATCAGCGCTCTGGCAATACATAAACGCTGCTTCTGACCACCCGAAACATTGGAACCTCCCTGTTCAATATGGGTATCATAGCCATCTGGGAAAGAGTCAATAAATTCATCAGCACAGGCTAGATGACAGACTCTTTTAATTTCTTCATCTGTTGCGTTTTCATCGCCCCAGCGGATATTATCCTTGATGGTACCTGAGAAAAGAACATTTTTCTGCAGTACCATTGAAACCTCTTTTCTAAGTGATTCAATATCATATTCCCTGACATCTCTGCCGCCTACCTTTACTGAGCCTTCAGTTACATCATAAAGACGCGGAATAAGTGAAACAAAAGTCGATTTGCCATCACCTGTGCCACCCAGAACACCAACTGTCATACCAGAATCTATCTTCAGATTGATGTGTTCAAGATTAAGCCTGTCCATATTCTTATAATAGCTGAATGAAACATCATCAAACTCAATAGAACCATCCTCAAC
>JBJFHC010000218.1:0-2454 GCA_051893275.1 Erysipelotrichaceae bacterium
CTATATCTTTTTTAGCGTAGATTGAGTGACCTTTAGTCAGGCAGTCATCCACCAACAGATAAAAGTCACCAGGCTTTGAAAGGTATGCGGCATCATCTTTTTTTATAATATCTCTGGAGTCTTTTTCACTGTTTAATTTAAGCGCTATCTTAAAATGGGAATTAGACCAGATTTCTTCATCAACAACACCCGATGGTTTCTGGGTAGCCAGAATCAGGTGGAGGCCCAGAGATCTTCCGATACGGGAGAAACTGATAAGCCGGGAAATAGAATCCGGATAAGTTTTCTTAAGTTCAGCAAACTCATCGACAACTATTAACAGATGTGCCATTTTCTCAAAACCATAAGCTTCGCAGTTTTGAAGATAATCATCGATAGACATAATAGATATCTGGCATTTCTTAGAAAGTTCTTTGAAAAGCTGCTGTCTTGAAGTACAGATTCTGCCAATCGCAATTGAAAGCCTCTCAAAACCAGCTTCATCAAGATTGGATAAAGAGGCAATAATGTGCGGCAGGGTTCTGTCCTTATAAGTTAAAGATTCTGTAAGTCCTGCACCTTTGTAGTCCACAATTATCATGTTAAGATATTCTGGTGAATACCTTAAGGCGAGTGACATAAGCATTGATATTATTAGTTCAGACTTCCCGGAACCGGTTGCCCCGCCAATCAGTCCATGTGGTCCGTCTTTTGTTTCATGCAGATCAAAATCCAGGATTTCTGAACCATTAAAGGCAAATGTGGCTTTTAAACCATTTGCTGAATGAGTGTAATTAGACAGAATATCTTCCCTTGTAAAAATGTTTTTAAAACTGATACTCTGAGATTTTGTTAATTCTCTTGTACGGGATATATATTCAAAGTAGCTGCGATAATCCAAATTAATGCTTTCATGGATAAAATCCTGACGCTTAACACAGACAAGACTTGACAATATACCGGTGTAATCAATATATGCATCGCAATCCTTTAAAAGCTTATCATCTTCAGTAAAATATATGGCATGCACATCTGATCCATTAAACAGTACATCACTGTAATCACACAATAGTACCACGGTTTCTCTGACTGTTTTAAGACTGTTTATTTTCGCCAGATCTCTTTCGGAAGTCAGAGTATATCTTCTTTCATCATTAAACAGATGCGGCAGATTCAGGAAGTCCTCAAAAACTCTGTCGTCCTTGCAGAATATCACAATAAACAGATCATTATAATGATGTTTATAGGCAAGCTGCAGCAGTACTTCTTTCATGGTGTTTATCCTGTCCCTGGTCTTAACTGTAATTCTTGAATATTTCTTCAGATCAAGATAAAGTGGATAATCGTTTATATTATTCAAATGGTATTTGACCGATTTCAGTATTTTATTAATTTCTTCATCCTGAGTATCTTCATATTCAAAATCAAGACAGCGGTTATATCTTCCAAGATAAAGGCTTAAAAAATGATTATTGTTTAAAGTAACATAGAAAAGCTTAGAAGTAATGTCTTCAGGATTAAAAACATATTGCGAAACATATTTAAGCTCAGCGGCGATACTGTTTACAATTTCATTTCGATATTCATTAAGATATTTAATATAACTGTCTCTGGCAATGTTATAATTTCTGTCATAATTTTTCTTTTCCAGATGATTAATAATAAAGGGCCAGACCACGCCGGAGAGAATAATGGTAAGTGGCATTAAGCCCATGGCAACCATTGTTAAAGAAAAACCATTCATCAGATAATTGGAATAGATATTTATCGAAGAAATTGCACAGAGCGTAAGTGCCATGGTAATGGCTGGCCCAATCTGTGATATAAGACTTCTTTTATTCCATACGGGATGAGTAAACCTGTTAAGTTTTTTTATTTTGAATTCTGCCTGTTCCCCTTCATGAAAATTTGTCAGAACAGGTCTTTGAATTTTCAGTTTCAGTATTTTTTCATCCAGTTTAATTTCCTTAAGATGACAGCTGTTTCTAAATGAATTAAGATAAATAAAGTTTTCATAGAGATAACATTTAAGACCGAGAATTTCCAGGAAATCACCATTTTTTATTTCCTGGCCGAGGTAGGGAATGTTATTGATAAAAATAAAACAGGAATTAGATACAGCTGAGTTTTTCTCCAGTCTTAAAATGTTATCTCTATAAAAGGGATCAAGATTTACAATATCAGCATTATTATCTGCCGATATGGTCATATCTTTTCTTTCACAGATATGGAAATCACTGATCCCGATGGAATCACTGTACAGAAATAAATGTATATCTTTTAAACCGTTAGAGATGACATATAAATGATCAGGGAGTGCTTCTAAGGTTCCTGATTTAAAATAAAATTTTTCATTTAAGATTATGGTATTTCTGACTATTCTAAAGTCATCAAATACGCATTCATCAGTAAACTCATATTCTTTTTTTCTTCTGTCATCAATAACAATCGCGTACATATTTACCCCGTAGATAC
>JBJFHC010000219.1:0-2435 GCA_051893275.1 Erysipelotrichaceae bacterium
GTTTTCCTTCCTTCAGATGTCTTTAAAGTAAAGCATGCCAAGGGCTGTGCCCGCTGTAACAATACCGGTTATTCTGGACGTATGGCTATTCATGAGGTACTGGTAATTGATTCAGCTATCCGTAAGATGATAAGTGATAGAGCTGATATCGATGAGATTGAAAACTATGCCATCAAGAATCAGGGCATGAAGAGGCTTAAGCAGTCGGCTATCGATCTGATTAAAGAGGGTGTAAGTACGGTAGATGAATTAAAGAAGATTACATTCTTTAATGATTAAGGTGGTTTATGACAATATTTGATATAGTACAGCTGGCAAGAGATCTGGGAGCCAGTGATATTCATTTAACTGATAAGAGTAACGCGGTATTTAGAATCAGCGGTGTTTTAACTGAGCAGGATATTTTTATTGATGATCTGCATGCACTTTTGAGCATGATTATGGATTCCAAACAGGAAAAGATGATTGAAGATAAAACTGATATTGACTTTGCCTTTGCGGATGAAATGGGGCAAAGACAGAGAGTCAATGTTTTCTACAGCGTTGATCATATCAGCTGTACAATACGTCTTTTAAATAATTTTATTCCTTCTTTTGATGCGCTTGGTCTTCCGGCTGTACTGAATAAGCTGATTAAGGAAAAAAGAGGCCTGATACTGGTAACCGGTCCAACGGGTTCTGGTAAGTCAACTACTCTGGCTTCAATGATTCAGGAAATAAATACCATCAGAAATGAACATATTATTACTATTGAAGATCCAATTGAATATGTTTATCCTAAGGGTTCTTCTTTAGTTCACCAGAGAGAAGTGGGGAAAGATGTTAGTTCTTTTGCCTCAGCCTTAAGATCTTCTCTTCGTGAAGATCCAGATATTATTCTGGTAGGCGAAATGCGTGACTATGAAACTATTTCTGCTGCCCTGACTGCGGCCGAAACTGGGCATCTGGTGCTCTCTACCTTGCATACAACTGGAGCTGCCAGCACCATTGACAGAATTATTGACGCCTGTCCTGGCGAGATTCAGCATCAGGTAAAAGCTCAGCTTACCGGTGTGCTTAAGGCGGTTATAACGCAAAGCCTTTTGCCTTGTGTGAGTGGTGGCAGAGTTGTGGCTACTGAGGTAATGCTTGGAAGTGATGCGATATTGAATCTAATAAGAGAAGGCAAAATTCATCAGATTCCTGCCAATATGCAGGCTTCTAAGAATAAGGGCATGCATACCATGAATATGGACCTTATCAGGTTATTGAATGAAAATAGAATAACTAAAGAAACTGCCTATAACTATACTAATGATCCTAAGGATCTGGCTGACTATCTGGGCGATGTAATATGATAGAGTTTTTCTGTTTTCTTTTTGGTGCGGTTACCTTTTCTTTTGCGGGTGTCTGCATAGACAGAATACCCAGGGGAGAAGATATAGTTCATGGAAGAAGCCATTGTGACAGCTGTGGTACAGATATTAAACCATATGATCTTATTCCGGTAGTTTCTTATATTCTTTTAAAAGGAAGATGCAGAAACTGTAAGGCCAAGATACCAGTATACTGTCTGATACTGGAAATACTGGGTGGTATATTAGCTGTACTTAGTTACAGGTTAAATGGTTTAACAGTAAATACAGCTATTTCTTTTTTAATCTGTTTTGTCTTGGTGGTAATTGCGTTTATTGATCAGTTTACTACTGATATTTATACATCAACCATCATAGCTTTAGGCATATTCTGCTTAATCTATAGAATGATTAATGGCATAGATATTGTTGATCTTTTATTGTCAATGTTTGTAATATCAGGTTTTATGTTTGTTGTCTCTCTTGTTATTAAGGGAGCCTTTGGTTTTGGTGATGTAGAACTGATGTTTATGACAGGCTTATTCTTAAGTTTTAAAGAAATGCTGCTGGCATTTTTCATTGGAGTAATAACTGCAGGTATTACGGGAATCATTATGTTAAGTAGAAAACAGAAAGAAGGAAGTGATCACATCGCCTTTGGTCCATTCCTGGTAATTGGTATACTGATAGCTTATTTCTTTGGAAACAGTATTATCAGCTGGTATTTTGGACTTTTTATCTAAAGAAGCATTATATTGTACTGTTATATATACATTGGTCTATAATTAATACACATGAAAAAGAAGAAGGGTTTCACATTGGTAGAGTTAATAGTAGTTCTGGCTATTCTTGCAGTGCTTGCAGGTATGCTGGTACCGGCTTTAACTGGCTATATTGATAAGGCTAAAAACAGGAAGCATATGTTGGAGGCAAAACGCTGCATGACAGCTTTTCAGACGGTTTTAACTGAATTGTATGCTCAGGGAATTGATCCTACTACAACTGGGAAAAGAAACGATAACAATAAAAGCACCGATATAATCTGGTTTAATAATAAAACTGGGAAAAAATATAGAGATGAAGTTCTTAAACTTGCGGAGT
>JBJFHC010000220.1:0-2429 GCA_051893275.1 Erysipelotrichaceae bacterium
AAGATAATCGGAGGTTTTAAGTCCATCAACAGCCTGTAAACCTATTGCGGTTTTCCAGGCACTGGTTTTTTCAGCTTTATCTGGTTCACCCTGTCGCAAGTATTCATTAAGTTCTAATTCCCAGTTATTTTTCATTAATAATTACCTATTGTTTTAATTATATTTCTTTTTCATTTCTTCTGTGTCTTTATTAAACAGTTTAAGTGCTCTGTTTTGAATTGACATTATATCTGACTGATCTGTGTTTTCAAAACCTTTCTTTATCTTAAATGAGGCCAATGCATGAGAATCATTAAGCTTGTTTTCATCAGCTTCTGAGATAAACTTCTGCAGCAGATTAATATCACTTGCATAACAAAGTTCCACAAGCTTTGCCCGATATTCCAGTTCTTCGGATTTAATACCCTTGAAATGTTTCATATCCTGAGCATGCTGGGCTTCGTGTTTTAAAAGTGAGACAGTGAACTTTTCACTGTTAAAATCATAAGCCTTTTCTATACAGCTGATCGTTCCATCTTCTGCCGTCCAGCCACCGGTACCAAATCTTTCAAAAGTAAGATAGTCCATCCAGCTTCTGAAGATAAAGCCTTTAAGTATATTTACCTTATATTCAGCTTCTCCACCTGGAAGTTCTACGTTATATACTGTCTCAACTGTTTCCTTCCAGATATAGGGACCATAGTAACCCTGAGTTTTACCAAACTGAGCATGATAACCGTTATCTTTAAACAGTTTCTTCAGGTAAGCTGAAAGATATTCATCATCTTTATTATCAACATTAAGAAGCTTAGTTAAACTGTTTATGAGTTTATCAGCTGCCTCAGATTCCTTAACATCACAATAGAAGATATCATGATAATAGATCTGATACAGCTTCAGGATATTGTTTAACAGCTCTGGTACTTCATAATCTATGTATTCATTCTTTTCAAATAAAGAGATATAGGCTGGAAGAATATCCTTATATTCCTCATGTTCACGCATATATTCAATGGCGCCCTTAATGTCACCCTTAATAAAATAGTCACTTATCTGCATATATTTAATCCTTTATTTTATAAACCAGTCTGAATTCTTCACAGACTACTTCCATATCTTCATTAAAATCAATATCTTCATCTTTGAGTTCATCTGAGAAAAACTCTTCACGGACCTGACGCCAGTATTCTAAAGAACGGTCTCCTTCTCCTTCTTTATAGGCATGTTCAGCTGATACTTCCTTAAATGGTTTTATATAAACCCTGGTGGTCTGAATGATGCATGCTGCATTATCTTTTGAATCAAGTATTACACTGTAGTCACCAGGTTCCGGTCTTCTTTCACCTTTAGTTTCATACCAGTAGTTTAATGAGGCAGTGCCTGTTTTGATTCCATTTACTACCAGACTAGCCAGTTTATCTGGATTGCCGCCAAAACACCAGGCTTCATAACAGGCAGCTTTAATATTGTTTTCTTTTATATATTTATTCCATAGTTCATTAGCTTTCATTTATTTGCCTCTTTAAATAGTTTTTGTCTTACCGCCATAAGGGCATAACCTAACAGATTCTGTCCCTTCCATTTATATTTATTGAATCTGTCTTCATCCTTCATTGATAGACCTATACCCCAGATAGTATCTTTAACCGCACATTCTGCCAGTACTGTATCTTTTGTGTCTAATAGCTGTTTCTTTAATTCTTCATTCTGATTAAACTTGGCATAAAGTCCTTCATAGATAACCAGCTGTCTCAAGCCATTCCAGTCACTTTCAATATAGCCGGATACCTGTCTTCCCAGAGCTTTTATGACAGCTACATCATCAGTTTTCAGTATTTCTCTGGCAATATCTGTATCTTTAAATAATATTGCTTTAGAGTACATCATATACTGTTCCATAGATGTAAACTTAATATTGTTGATGGTAAAGTCACTTAAGTACCAGTTGCTTAGATAACCATTTTCTTCTTCAGGATTGTGGAAACATATTATATTCATATGATACCTCCAGTATCTTATATCGTATTTATTTTATAATACTTATTTACCTTTTTTTCAGATATTCGTATTAATTATTAGTTAAAATAGTGTTGAGGTAAAAGAACATGAAAAATGAACTTAATGAAGAAAAACTGGGAAATGTAAGTGGCGGTAGATTTGAGCCTGATATTCTGGAACCATGTCCTTATAACATTAGTGAGGAGCAGTTCCCTGATGCCATAGTTCCTCATGGCGACAATACTGGTAAGAACGGTCATTGTGTTAAAGCTGGCTGGATGTGCAGATATTTTTCACTCCATAGAGATGGGGAAACCTGCCAGTGCAACGCCAGGGGATATGAAGGCAAACTCTAGAACACTACACAGAGAACAGCTGAAATGAGCGTTAATAATCGCAGTTTCAGCTGTTTTCATTCAAAATAGAATAATTAGTAAATTATTTTAAAAAAG
>JBJFHC010000221.1:0-2428 GCA_051893275.1 Erysipelotrichaceae bacterium
TCTTGAAGTCGCAAGTTGCGACTTCAAAACATCTCTTTACTTCTTTCGTGAAGTCGCATTTTGCGACTTTAAAACTTTGTTAATACTTCCATTAGTCTGGCTGAATACATACCTATTGGTTTTGCGGTCGAAAAATGCGACCGCAAACTGACTGGAGTACCAACCTCAACAGTACCACTCCAATAATATTGCGCGATATAATCAGCCTGTAAGCTCTAAGGGTTTCTATTAATTGTCTTTTTACTATTTGTTAAGTATTATTTATTTTTAATACTTCCACTCAAAATATCAGCTGGTATATATGAATAAGTACTAATATAACAATGCCATATAAACTCAGCTCCTATCGGCCAAATCTGGCAAGTATTGTTCAAGATGTTCTGGTATTTCTCCAAAACAGCTTATCAGGGCCTTGTCCAGACAGCCAATATTTTCGTTAAGATAAGTACTCAATTTCGTAGATGTATTGACTGATATGGCATATCTTTTTAATCCCGGTATTAATCCGGAATCTCTAATCATTTCTACAAATTCAGTATAAGACATATTTTCATTGTAGTTTTCTTTAACATAATTAATCAGATCATCACTTGTTTTAAAATCAAAGCTTTCCTTTTTAACTTTAATTCTAATTCTGTCTTTGTTCTTTTTATTTTTAATTCTTACTGATGAAATATCGATACTGTTAATATCAAAGGAATCTGCATACTTGCTTATAGCTGAATTAATAACCGCCTGCCTGACAAAATGAATTGCGCTTAAACAGTCAGATTCTGAATGATATGCGGATTCATTATCGTAGGTTTTAAATACATCCTCTTTATCTTTAATATATTCATAATTTCCAGTTTCGATAAGTCCGATTATCTTATCTACAAACTGCACCGACATAAGATTTGCACAATTATCACCATAAGTATTTAATCCACTTATTTCCTTAATTTCCAGACTGTATTTAATCAAATCTTCCTTTTTAATCGGCTGATGAAAACTATGCTCACCAAGCACATAATAAAGATAATAATTATAATCACAATTGTTGCGATCAATATAATCAAAGAAAGATACTTCCATATAAGAGCCATAATGAACCACCTGGCCAAGCATATGTCTTTTGACATATTCTTTCTCATATCTCTTTTCATAATCATAAACACGAACTCTCTTATATCTAATCTCAGAATGAATACATACTGGATTTAATATAGATAAAAGTTTTTCTTTGCGCGAATACATTTCAGACATTTTAGAATCTGCATTCTCAAAATATTTGCCATAATACTTTCTTCTTGAGTCACGATAATTTTTTGCCCTCTTATTGACTGAATACAGCGCATCCTCCAGCATGGAAGAGGTGATTATACCATTCTTGATATTATTCAGATATTCCTTAGAAGTCTTCATCGCTTTCTACCACAAAATAGCCGTTTATCTTTCTATAAACCCTGTCACCAGGCACCACCTTACGATAAGTATTTGAAAATAAAGGGAAATAATAGCCCTTGTCTTCAACTATCTTTTTATGATTATCGGAAAGAAAACTTGATCTGCGTTCCGTATTTACTTCCAGCATATACTGTTTAATCTCTTCAAGACTGGAAAATATTATTATTTCTTTATAAGGAAAAACTATTTTAATCCTTTCGATTCCATCTATCTGACAAATCTCATCATAAGCACCATCAGCATAAGTTTCGTACATGTAATCTTTAAACAAAAGATAAAGTACACGGATATCGTCTTTTGCCATATGATTGTAGATACCGAGATTTCCATATAGCGGAATACCATATTCCCTGTAAATATTCAGTATCTTATCTCTGTGATATGGTATATCCAGATTAAAAGATGGTATCATCTTACCCCAGTCGCCAAGCCAGAATCTCATTACCTTTTCAACAGTCAGACATATAGTTTCAAAAACTTCTTTACTAATTCTATGCCTTGTCTGACTACCTTCTTCAATTATGAAAATTGCCTCATTTAGAAGCGAGATTAAAGAACTGTCTACTTCATTGCATATGATAGTTTCGTTTAATTCCTTAATATTATTCTCATAGCCTTTAACATAGTCCATATCCTTATTGAAACCATTCTTTACAAATTCAATAAGTTTTTCACTGGAACCTTCGTAAAAAGCTTTAGCCACCTTTAACACGTTCAGCAGAAGTGCTTTCTGGTAATCTTTTAGATATACAGTAACCTCATAATCATTTGAAAGAACGCCTTTATTAATAATTCTTTGCATAAAAGGCCTCTTTCTTTGCACAACAAAAATAAATTATCATTTATACTCCATTCTAACTTGTTGAAGACTTTAAAAAGAATATGAGTATCTTTCTGTTTCTGAAGCTATTATACTATGAAAATTCCGGTAATTTGTTCCAGATGTAAAGCATTGTTGTCAATAATGTTTCCATTATTACTG
>JBJFHC010000222.1:0-9588 GCA_051893275.1 Erysipelotrichaceae bacterium
TGGATGATGTTAATGTAGCCCGCAAAAAGATTATGTCAGCCGTAACTGATTCATATGGCAAGGTACAGCTTGACAAGGCAAATCAGCCTGGTATCTATAATCTGATAGAAATTGCTGCATCACTTTCAGGAAGAAGCATGGAAGAAATTGCGGAAGAGTATAAAGATTCAGGCTATGGCGAACTCAAGAAATATGTTGCCGATGTAGTATGCACAGAACTTGAGAAAATTCAGAACAGATATAACGAAATTATCGCTTCCGGCATGATTGAGGAAATATTAAAAGATGGTGCTCTTAAAGCATCATCAATCGCCCGTAAAACACTGGCCAAGGTCGAAAGAAAGATCGGCCTGGAAATCCGCTAATCCAGCGGTTTCTGATAATAATTGCCGTATATCTCTTTGGTATTCTGAACATTGATAAAGGCATGTTTATCAACCGAGAGTATAACTCTTACAATCTCATGATACTGAAATGTATTAACCACGGACACCAGCATCGTGGTTTTTTCTTTGGAAAAATAACCGGTGGCATTTACTTCTGTAATGCCATGCCTGAACTGACTTAATATAGCTTCAGCTACCTCATCGGGTTTCTGTGTAATTATTGTCAAAGTCTTGAATGTGTAGCGATGATTCAAAAGTTTGATTACCTGTGTTGAACAGAACTGGAAGATAATTGAATAAAGTGCCCTTTCCCAGTCATAAAGAAAACCGGCTATCATAATGATCGCAACATTGATCAGAAAAGTATAATTCCAGATATCCTTCTTGAATTTATTGGAAAAATAGACTGAAATAAAATCAAAACCGCCAGTTGAGAAATTAAGAGTCAGGGCAATACCGATAGCCAGGCCATTGACAATTCCCCCGAATACCGCCAGCAGCAGCATATCATTCACATAGAAGTTTCTTGGCAGATACATGGTAATAAAAGAAACCAGCGTAAACTGTATTATGGAATAGATAGTAAATTTTCGGCCGATTTTCTTAAACACAAAAAGTGATACTAAAATATTGAAGCTCAGATACAGGATAGAATAAGAAATCGGAAAATTCAGAAAATCGGTGGAAATATCCGAAATAAGTCGTGAGATACCTGAAAAACCAGCCGGATAAAGAGAAGCTGGAATAGTAAAATTCACAATCGCAAATGAATGAATTAAGGCTGAAACTACCGCAAAGAACAATAATCTTAGATCAACATTTTTAAACATCAATATCCCCCGTATTAAGTTTATTAAACTTATTTATTATCTTATTCTGAGTAATATAGAGCTGTTCATTATCCTGAACAACTTTATCTATATCCTTTTTAAGCTGTTCATTTCTGTCCTTCAGTCTATTGAATTCAAGGCTTAATTCACTTAAAAGCTTTTCAATCTCCACTGCCTTTTCATTCTTCTTTTGGCCCAGGTAGATTGATCTTACAGCTGTCAGATAGGCCATTAAAGTAGTAGGTGAAACAATATAGACCTTTTTTAAATAAGAATAGTCCACTATTTCATTAAAGGAAGAATATATCTCGGCATAGATAGCCTCTGAAGGCACAAACATAAACGCCATATCGGCAGTAATGCCATCGATAATATATTTATCATGAATATCATTAATATGCTTCTGGCAGTCTTTTCTGAAAAGATTTCTGTTTTCATTATTGGGATTTTCACATAGCCGGCGATAATCTTCCAGCGGAAACTTAGAGTCTATAGAAATCAGTCCATAGCTGTAGCCCTTAATAACCGCATCCGCTCTGGTGCTATTTGGAAACAGATACTGTCTTTCATAAATTTCATCATTTATGCCAAAAACCGTTTCTAAAAGCGAATAGAGCTCTATTTCACCAAAAACACCGCGGCTTTTCTTATCATTCAGTACGTTATGAAGCTTTGTGATACTTTTTTCGAGTTCATCAATATTCCTGCTGGCATTATCCAGAGAGATAATCTTTTCATTAAGTTTATTGAAAACACTGATGTTTTTATCAATATCACTGCCAATCTTGTTTTCCATATCATCAAGACGGTTGGCCATATTGTTCAGATTGATATTTAAAAGCTTAGAAAAGTTCATCAGATCATTATTAAAAGAATTCTTCAGTTCGCTATTGTTTCTGTCTGTTAACAGAAGAATAATAATTATCATCGAAAGCACAATTAAAAGAATAAGCAGTATTACTAAAACTGTATCCATTATTCTTCCTCGTTATCGATATAGTTATGAACCATCTTAATACGCTTGCGGGCTGGCGTATCATCGTTGCGGTGTGATGTTAAGGTGCCGATAAAGTAACGCAGAAAATATAGGGTTACCAGTATCAGTACAATAAAAGATATTAAATCATTCAGTGTCTGTATCATCATGTTTTTCTCTTAAGCTATTATATAACCTTTCTGCCACTTTTACAGGAATAACCGTACTTAATTCCTCAACAGACTGTTTAGAAATATTGCCTATAGTTTTATATTTTCTTAACAGTTTCAGTCGGGATTTTTCACCCAGACCCTCTATGCCGTCAAGCTTAGACCGGTACATATTCTTCTGTCTGAGCTTCTTGTGGTAGTTTATCGCAAAGCGATGAACCTCATCCTGCATCGATGCCAGAAAGAAGAAGAGATTGGAGTCAGGATCGATATCAATTTTATTTAATTCAGAATCCATAAGATAGGCGGTATTGTGGTGATCATCTTTGCCAAGACCACATAGCCTGATATGCATATCCAGAGAATTCAGTATTTCTTTGGCTGCCTCAATCTGGATACGGGCACCATCGACAATAATCAGGTCCGGTCTTTCCAGATCTTCACTTAAAACCCTGAAGTAACGGCGATACATTACTTCTTTCATGGATTTGAGATCATCAGCTCCCTCTTGCAGCTTAAAAAGCCGATAATCCTTTTTTGATGGCTTAAAGTCCTTATAGACAACCATTGCCGCTACCGTGTTGACACCACCGGTATGGGAGTTATCAAAAAGTTCTATCCTTTTAATATCAGCTTTAAATATACGTTTAAATTCTTCTTCCAGATTTTTAGAGTAATCTTCTTTTCTGGTTACAATTTTTTTATTCTGTTTAAGATATTCTTCACTGTTGAGTCGAGCCTGTTTTAAAAGCTGATACTTCTTTCCTTTTGTAACAGTCATTATATTCAGGCCCTCAATTGCCCCTTCCAGATATATCAGCATATCATTGTCGACAAAAAGAGTTTTAGGCTTGGGATTAAGCTCATAGTACTGATAGATATAGCTGCTTACAAAGTTCTGAGCATCGCCTACCAAATAATCAATGAACCTTTTTGAAGACAATAATTTGCCATTACGGATAAATAAACCGGTAATGGAAATGTAACCATCCTGGGCCACATAAGAAAAGACATCAAAATCCTCTTTAGAATTAATCTGTACATCCTGTTTTGAGGTTACATTATTTATATCATTAATAAGATCACGATATTTAAGAGCCTCTTCAAAATTCAGGTTTTCGGAAGCTTCAGCCATTCTGTTTTTAAGTTCCTTTAAAATATCCGAAGTATCACCTTTAAGAAAACTGATTATCTCATTTTTAATTCTTTTACATTCATTCTCATCGGCAGCTATCTCGCAATAGCCAAGACAGCTTTTAATATGATAATAAAGACATAAAGTATCCTGCATCCTTTCACACTTGCGGGTTGGATAGAGCTTGTTTAAAATATCCAGGGTATTTCTGGCAGCTCCTACATCAGGAAAGGGACCAAAAAGTTTTCCTTTTACTTTCTGATTTTTCTTAAGACGAATAATAGAAACATAAGGTTCAATAGAATCACTTAATAGAATGTAGGGATAAGACTTATCATCCTTGAAGACAATATTAAAATAGGGATCATACTGTTTAATCAGATTGTATTCCAGTATCAGAGCTTCCTTTTCGCTTTTGGTGACAATATAGTCAAAATCGACTATATTGGAAACCAGTTTGGTAGTCTTATAGTCATGAGCTCCACGGAAGTAGGAATTTACACGATTATATAGATTGATAGCCTTGCCCACATAAATAATAGTCCCCTCTTTATTTTTCATCAGGTAACAGCCTGGTTTCTTGGGCAGAGTCAAAAGCTTTTCTTTAATCATTTGAGATTTACCATTGTCACTGCTGAAGCGCCATCATAATAATCGCCATCACCAAAAGACTTCACGAATTTAAGCTTCTTCAGCTTATTTCTGACGGCATTTCTTAACTGTCCAGTACCGATACCATGGATTATCTTAACACTATCGTAGCCTGCCAATAAAGCTTCATCAAGAAAAGATTCTACCCTCACCAGGGCATCATCAACTCTTTCTCCGACAATATTCAGCTCTTTTGAGGCTTTAACGCCACTGTTTATCTTAGATACATAGACTTCTTTTTTCTTTATTTTCGGCATCTTGGTCAGATATTTCAGTTCAGTCTTGATGATCAGACCGTTGATATTGACATCTACCCTTTTGCCATTGATCTTTAATATAGTGCCAATCTGTTCTCCGTCCTTAATACGGACACTGTCGTTAACTTCAAAATGATCATCTGTTTTCTTAACTGTTTCATGTTTAGCTGTCTTCTTTTTAAGACTGCTTATTTCCTTAACTGTTTCTATCTGTTTAACATCCTGGATAGATTCCAGTTTCTCCAGAGCCTGATTTTTTATTTCTTCAATTTCTTCATTGAGTTTTTCCAGATATTCATTTCTTAATTTAATTTTCTCGTTTTCAAAGTCACTTATTTTCTGATTATATTCATTTATAAGCTTATTATTCTCCTGGATCTTAATATCCAGTTCTTCTTTAAGTTTTTCATTAAGCGCAATCTCTTGGGAGAGTTTTTTCATCAGTTCCTCAGTTTTGGTATCTTTTTTCTTGATAATCTCTCTGGCATCTTCTACAAGTTTTTCATCACTTAAGTATCTTTGAGCAATATCAATGGCGTTGGAAAGACCGACTGAGTTCTCAATATATTTATAGGTTGGCTTCAGTTTTTCATTATCGAAGCCAACGGCAGATAAAAGAATATTTTCGTTTTCATAAGAAAAATTCTTAATATCATCATAATGGGTAGTAATCACAAAAGCTGATCCTAACTTAAGTATTTTCTTTAAGATAGCCAATGAAATAGCCTGAGCTTCTTTTGGATCGGTACCCGAAATAAGTTCATCAATCAGGATTAAGGATTTATTATCTGCCTTATTAAGGATATTATCGATATTGGATAAATGTGCCGAGAAGGTAGATAAAGATGACAATACTGACTGATTATCATCAATATCGACATAGACACTGCTGTAGAAAGGAATATGAGCCTCAGCACATAATAAAGGTATACCCAGATAGGACATTAATACCGATAAACCAATTACTTTAAGAGAAACTGTCTTACCGCCTGTATTGGTTCCTGATATGACAATGCCCTGATATGGCTTATTTAAAGTATAAGTATTGGATACTACCTTTTTAGGATCAATAAGCGGATGAACAATATCCTTTAAGCATAAAGATACATTGCCGATACTGGCACAGACACCATTATTATTAAAACCATACTGAGCCTTGGAATAGATGACATCCAGTTTAACAATGGAGTCATAGTTATTCATTAATAAAGAAGCATTATCCCCTATCATTGCTGAGAGTTCATGCAGCAGTCTGATAACTTCAGCTTCTCTGTCTTCTTCCAGATTTATCTTTTCATTATTCAGATTGATAAATGATTCGGGTTCAACATAGGCTGCCAGGCCGGAAGCTGAAGTACCATAGGTATATCCTCTGAACTTGTTCTTGTCGGATATCTTAACCAGGAATGTCAGTCTTCCATTGCGGTAGTAGAAAGAATTCTCCTGCAGAGAACTGGTGTTACGGTTAATAAAAACAGTAGCCTGATTAAAAAGGTTTTTATCATTAATACTGATTTTTCGAAAAATATCACTAAGTTTTTTCGAGGCATCTTCCTTGATATTGCCACTGTTGTCGACAACCTTACTGATGTTTTGAGAAAGAACTTCATTAATTTCAATAGTATCAATATAATCAAAAATGTCCAGATCATGGTCATATTTTTTAAAGAGTTCCTTTATTCTTTTACAGTGATTATGAAAATTGAGTACTTTTGAACATTCAATACTGTTTAAATTTATACCTCTAGAAGCTTTATCCAGAATTTCGCCAATATTTTCAATACCATCAAAAGAAATAGACAGGCCTTCCCTTATCAGTTTAAGCATCTGTTCAGTTTCATTGATTTTTCTTTTGATATGCAGAGGATTAAATACTACCTCTTCATTCATAATAAAAGACTTTGCGTCTTCAATAAAGGCAAATTCACTTACATTTTCTTTAACTTTAAGAAGATCTATTTCTTCATAACTATTCATGGAATATACCCTCATTTATCAGCCATTCATTAAGTTCTTCACGGGCTGATTCAATATCAAAGTTTTCTACGGATGAGGCAAATTTCTCCAGATCCATATTATCAGTGACGTAATTTATCGCTTTGTCAGTGATTATGTTTACATAGCATAAGATAGAGTCTTCTTTAATCTGTCTGCCGTTAGATACAAATGGAAAGCTCAGAAAAAGCGATATAAGTAAAGCTATGATAGTGGCGTTGATAAAACCAACCACCATACCCAGTATCTGGTTGACAAAGCCCAGGAAAGGTATATCTGAAACAGATTTGAAAAGATGCTTGATCAGAGCACCAATAATTGATAATACTGCTGCAGCTATAAAAAACCACAGTACACAGCTTAAAAGATAATTCAGATTCAGTATTTCGGCTATAGGATAGGCACTGTAGTCAATATTTATTAGATTAAACTGTCTGGCCAGCACAGGACTGACAAAATAGGCTAAAGCCAGTATAACAACATTAATCACCAGACCCAGTGCTTCATAAAGAAAACCGTTTCTGTAGGCAATAATAAGACAGATAATATAAATCGCCAGTACCGCGATATTTACAAGCATATAGTTTATTTCCATAAATTAGATTATAGTAGAAATGTTTTATTTTTGCCACTTATGTTAAACTTTAAATATGGGAAATTTTACACTTAAACTTAATGATGATCAGATTAATAAAATCCGGGAAACCTTTAAAGATGACATCAGACCAAACAATAATCCATATATTACGACCTTCATTCAAAGAGATGATCTGACCATCTCAGTCTATTCAACAAATAAAGTAGTATTCCAGGGCAAAGACGCTGAGTTTTATGGCACTTCTTTTATTGAGACAAAATTCAAAAGACAGGCCGGTTCTGATGAGGTAGGTACTGGAGACTATTTTGGACCAGTAGTAGTGGTTGCCTCAATTGTGGAAGAAAGCGATATGGATTTAATAAATAAATATCATATTAACGATTCTAAGCAGATGAATGATGAAGATATACTCAAATGTGCCCCGGTATTAAGAGAAAGAATCAAACATTCTCTGTTGATACTGGATCCAGAACAGTATAACAGAGTTCATGAAAAAAACAATATGAATATGATTAAAGCCAAGATGCATAATCAAGCCTATCTCAATCTTAAAGCCAAGGACTACAATATTCCGCCAGCCGCCTATGTTGACCAGTTCTGCGATCCAGGTCTCTACTATAAATATCTTGTGGAAGAAAAAGAGGTTTATCATGAACTGATATTTGAAACCAAGGCGGAATCCAAGTATCCGGCAGTAGCTGTTTCTTCGGTTATTGCCCGTTATGTTTTTTTAAAGAAAATGGATGAAATGGAAAAGAAATACGGCATGTATTTTCATAAGGGAGCAGGTGCTGATGTTGATAACTGTGCCAGAAACTTTGTCGAAAAATATTCAAAAAAGGAACTTGGCAAAGTAGCCAAGCTCCATTTCAAGAACACCAATAATATTTAATGATTTGAATTCATATTCTGATTCTTAACCAGTACGTCATGGGCACCACCCTCTACAATACTTGTAGCGGATACAGTAGTCAGGCGTACTTTTTCTCTGAATTCAGGAAGACTGTTACAGCCACAGTTTGACATGGTTGACTTAATCTTGGAAGTAGTAAGCTTAACGTTGTCATGCAGCGTACCGGCATAAGGAACATAGGAATCAACACCTTCTTCAAAGGATAAGCCCTTCTTGCCACCCAGGTCATATCTTTGCCAGTTGCGGGCACGGTTAGATCCTTCACCCCAGTACTCCTTATAGTAAGAACCATTGATTAAGATTTTATTGGTAGGAGATTCTTCAAATCTGGCAAAATAGCGGCCCAGCATTACAAAGTCGGCACCCATGGCCAGAGCCAGAGAGATATGGTGGTCATAGACAATACCGCCATCTGAACAGATTGGCACATAAATACCAGTTTCTTCAAAATATTCATCACGGGCTTTGGCAACATCAATTACCGCTGTAGCCTGGCCACGTCCAATACCCTTGGTTTCTCTGGTAATACAGATAGAACCGCCACCAATACCAATCTTAATAAAATCAGCTCCGGCATCAGCCAGAAAGCGGAAACCATCTCTGTCTACAATATTTCCGGCACCAACTTTGGCATCAGGATAGTTTTCCTTAATCCAGGCAATTGTATCTTTCTGAAACTGCGTAAAGCCTTCTGATGAGTCGATACACAGCACATCAACACCAGCCTTGATTAAGGCAGGAACTCTTTCTTTATAGTCACGGGTATTAATACCGGCACCAACCATAAAACGCTTGTCGCAGTCGAGCATCTCATTAGGATTTTCCTTATGTGATTCATAGTCTTTACGGAAGACCATATACATCAGGGCGCCTTCATCATCAATAACCGGCAATGAGTTTAATTTATGATCCCAGATGAGGTCATTGCACTGACTTAAATCCAGAGAAACATGACCGGTAATCATCTTCTCAATTGGAGTCATATATTTTTCAATCCTGTCATCCATTGATACCTTGGATAAACGGTAGTCTCTGGATGTGATAATACCCTTCAGATAGCCATGACTTGTACCATCATGGGTTACCGCAACCGTTGAATGTCCGGTCTTTTCAATCAGCTTTAAAAGTTCCCCAATAGTCTGATCTGGACGGATGTTTGAATCCGAAATGACAAAACCGGCCTTATATCTTTTCACATTAGCTACCATGGCCGCCTCATCTTCAATGGATTGCGAGCCATAGATGAAAGACATACCGCCTTCCTTGGCTAAAGCTATAGCCAGTGTATCGTTGGATACAGACTGCATGATGGCCGAAATCATTGGGAGCTTTAATGAGATTGCGGGTGTTTCCCCTTTCTTATATCTGACTAAAGGTGTTGTCAGATCAACTTTATCAGGCGTATTTTCTGCGCTTGAATAACCCGGTACAATTAAGTATTCATTAAAAGTGCGTGATTCTTCTTTAAAAAATGTTGCCATAAAATCTCCTTATATGTTTCTTGATATAATATCACAATTTCTGTTAAAGTAAATATGCTAAAATTAATAAATGTGAAGGTGAACATATTATGAAATTAAAAAATACTTATTTCTATACTTTAAGAGAAGATGCCCGGGATGAAGATTCCGTTTCCGGCAACCTTCTGGTAAAAGCCGGCTTTATTAAAAAGACCTC
>JBJFHC010000223.1:0-2190 GCA_051893275.1 Erysipelotrichaceae bacterium
GCTTGATGATTTTTTCTGTTTTGTCTTTCAGAATATCCAGATTTGATATCTTATTATTGAGCTGGCGGTAAGTTTCTTTAAACAGGTTCTTTATTTCTTCTGTGCTAAGTTCATTCATTTCTTTAATCTGGGGAAGGGTAAAACCAGTCTGCTGCAGAAATCTGATTATTATGATTCTGTGAATCATTTCTTCATCATAGTAAAGGTGGCCATATTTGTTTCTTTCAGTAGAATGAATGAGATTCAGTTTCTCATATCTTTGCAGCATTCTTCTGGATACACCATAGTTTTGAGTTATTTCTTTTACAGAGAGTTTCATTTTCTTCTTAAGTAAAAAACTGCTCCATTGGAGCAGTCAAATCCTTTCTGTAACATAATCTGTAAATTTCGCGAATAGGATATAATACTTAGTATGATTAGAACAATAGTAAAAGATACATTCTTCTTAAGCCAGAAGGCTGTCCCAGCCACAAAAGATGATATTCCCACAGGACTTGACCTTATAGATACACTGGTTGCCAACAAAGACAGATGTGTAGGCATGGCTGCCAATATGATAGGAGTAAATAAGGCTATTATCATTGTGAATATGGGTTTTAACAATATTGTTATGTTCAATCCCAGGGTTTTGAATCGCTCTGGTGAATATGAGACTCAAGAGGGCTGTCTTTCTTTAAGTGGTGTCAGAAAAACAAAGAGATATAAAGAAATTGAAATTGAATATACTGATATGAACTGGCAAAAGAAAAAGATCAGGCTCTCTGGTTTCTATGCACAGACTGCACAGCATGAGCTTGATCATTTAAACGGTATTCTTATCTGAGTATTCCCCAGTCAGGCAGTACTCCATAGCGCATGAAAGTGTGAACCAGTTTTAAATCATCCGGATTTTGAGCATTTAGCTTCCTTACGGGTATGAAGGAGGCTATTTTTATGCCATTCTTGTATAGAGCCTCGGTGAAATCAGAAATAAGTTTAGTATCATCCATGTTTTCCAGTTTCATGTCTACAGATGTAATGTTTTCTTTTTTTAGTTCTTTGATTTGAGCATCAATATCAGTGATTTTAGTAATAATCATAGAAATATATTAACATTTTTACAGTTTTTTGGAAAAAAGGTGAGGAATTTTGTCGGATTTTCGTAATAATATATTATGGCAAGTAAAAACAGGAAACAGAAATCCAAATATGCACTAAGTACTCTGACTGGCAGAAAGCTTGATAAATACGCTGATTTTAGCCTTGATGATACAATTAAGAACATTATTTGTGATATTGGCATTCAGCAGGTACTCTTAAAAGAAGTAATCCCTGAAACTATGAGCTTAGATACTGACAAGATTAAGAAACTTTTGTATACAGATGAAAATGAGCAGATACTGCTTCTGAACAGCACATTCAAGGAACATGATAAGACTGAGAGGAGAGCAGACTTTGTATACAGGTTTTACCATAACAATAAATACTACTACATCAATATAGAAGCCCAGCGCTACATGCTGAAAGATGAACAGCTTGTATCTAAAGGAGAGGAATATGCCAGAAGGATTCTTCTGGAGGAACAGGACAGAAAGCTGCATAAAAAAGCTCATGATCTTGGCAGAGTAAAAAGTGTGATACTTAATTTTGCCTCAGATGACGACAGTGCCGAACTGATATATCATGGCAGTGGTTTGAGTTATATGCCAGGTGGTCCTTATACGGATTTTGGCTATGGACATACCGAAGTAATAATCTGTAATGTTAAGAGTGATGTTTCTAAGCACAGAAACAGATTTCTTAAAATTATTTGCGCAATCGTAAAGACAAATACAACATACGATGATAAAATAAAGCTATTAGAAGAACTTGGTGTAAGTATAAGTGAAGAGAAAAGAGAGGAGATTGGTAAAATGTGTGATTATCTAGAATTCATCAAGAATCAGGGAAGAGAAGAATCGGCAGATATAATTAAGGCTAAAGATAAAGTCATCAACCAAAAAGATGAGGTTATAGTTGAACAGAAGGCACAGATTAATGCTTATAAAGAAGATGTTGCGACTCTGTGTAGACATTTAAACTTGTCTTCGGAAGAACTCGAAAATATACTTTTAGACAGAGCCAGGCAATATGTGTGATTATTTAGAATTTATTAAGAATCAGGGAAGATCTGAATCAGCCGATATAATTAAGGCTAAAGATGAAGCTTTG
>JBJFHC010000223.1:2290-9583 GCA_051893275.1 Erysipelotrichaceae bacterium
ATTGAAATAAAAGAGCTTTTTTCTGATCTGGAGAAATACTATCACATCACTTATGATGATCTTCAAAGGGCTAGAAGCTTTGTGAAATGAGAAATGGACAGAGAGTGAATCTTTGTCTATTTTTTTAATATACAGTTGAAAAAGTAAATTATTGGACTTACCATACTTGATATGGACAATAAAAAAGAATTATTTGAGACAATGCCTTTGAATAAGGCTCTATTAAAGCTTGTAATACCTAATATTGTTGGATCGCTGGTAATGATACTTTATAATCTGGCGGACACTTATTTTGTTGGATTACTGAATGATCCGGTACAGACCTCAGCTGTTACGCTGATTGGTGTGCTTTTGTTGTTGTTTAATGCGATAAATAATCTGTTTGGAGTTGGCTGTTCATCTTTGATGTCGAGATTTCTGGGAGCTAAGGATGAGGAAAGTGCCAGAAAGGCAGCTGCCACCGGTTTTTATTTTGCGCTGTTTTCAGCAGTTATTTTTATGATCTGCAGCTTTGTGTTTAAGGAACAGATACTGACTATTGTGGGTGCTGATGAGCTTACTCATGATGCCTGTTACCGCTATATGTTCTGGACAGTTAATCTGGGCTGCATTCCAGCTATTATGAATGTTGTGATGGGATATATGGTTAAAAGTGAGGGTGAAGCCTTCAAGGCTTCACTGGGTACAATTTCAGGCTGCATCCTGAATATCATTCTTGATCCTTTCTTTGTGCTTCCCCAGTTTCTGGGTTTAGGCGTTGAGGGTGCTGGTCTGGCTACTTTTATTTCCAACTGTTTTGCGCTTGTTTATTTTCTGCAGCTTATCCTTATTCGCAAAAGAGGGAAGACGATTGTTTCTATTGACATAAGAAAGATTACAGTCACAAGAAGTATTCTTGGCGGAATCTGCACAGTAGGTATTCCGGCTTCGATTCAGAATCTTCTGAATGTAACTGGTCAGACTATACTGAACAATTTCGCCTCTGGCTATGGGCCTGCAGCTATTGCCGGTATTGGTATTGCCTACAGGCTTTCCAATATCTGTTTTGGTCTGGTGATGGGTACATCGCAGGGTGTTATGCCTTTAGTCAGCTATAATTATGCCTCAGGCAACATTAAACGAATGAAGGATGCGGTAAATAAAACACTTAAAGTTGGTATTAGTGCTTTAAGTGTAATGGCTGTGGTTTATTTTGTTTTTTCTGAATTCTTTGTATCTTTATTTATTGATACTGAAGAAGTAATTCAGATTGGCGCTGTTATATTAAAAGGTTTTGGTCTGGCCCTGCCATTTATTGGTGCCGACTTTATTGGTGTTGGCGTTTTCCAGGCGACTGGTTATGGCAAGATGTCTTTATTCTTTGCGATTGCCCGAAAGATTATTCTGGAAATACCATTCTTAATACTATTCAATAAAATCTGGCCGCTTTATGGCTTAGGCTATGCCCAGCTGGCATCTGAGATAATTCTGGCTATTGCTTCCATTTTTGTGCTTAAGCGTCTGTTTTCGAAGTGGGAGAATCAAGTCGCCTAGCTACATTTTCTCTTAACAGCGAATAGATGGAGGCAGTTATCGGAATAAAGAAAATCATGCCGAATACACCAAAGAGTGAACCACCCATTAAAACCGCAATCAGTGTCAGCAAAGGTGAGAGCCCAACCGACGATCCCACAACATGAGGATAGATAAACTGGGTTTCCACAAACTGAGTAATCAGATAGGCTATTATCATAATAAGTGTTTTTTCTGGGGCTGCGATAAGGGTTAAAAGTGCACCAATTACACATGAAATAGTGGCGCCAATGTAAGGTATAAAAGCACAGAAACCTGTCAGCACGCCAATTAATCCTGAATAAGGTACTCTTAATACTGATAAGACGATAGTAATAAGTATTCCCAGGATTATCGCCTCAAAACACTGACCTGACAGGAAGTTTGAGAAATCTTTCTGAAACTGGGAAGCTACATGAATAATCCCTGGTGTCAGTTTTGGCATATAGGCATTCATTATTCTGATGCACTGAGAAGAAAGAGTCTTTTTATCCAGCAGGATATAGATACCAATAATTGTGCCAATACAGAAAGTAGATATCTTAGATAATACTCCGCTCGATACTTTTACTATTGAGTCTACAAGTTCACCTGAGATACCGGAGAGAGATTTAAGGAAAGCGTTTATATCAAAATCTTTTATCCAGGATTCAATAGATGAAACATCAATATTATAGGATTTCAGTATTTTTAACAGCTTCGGAATCTGAATTTTAATAAGCTGACCCAGTTCGATTATCGATTTGCTGAGCTGAGGTATTACAATTACAGCCACAATAACAATAACCAGAATAACGCTCAGCAAAGTCAGGGCAAAAGCCAGATATGACAGTTTTCTGGTTATTGGTTTATGAAGATGTTTCGAAAGAAAGTTTTCAAAAAACTTCATTGGTACCGACAGAATAAAGGCAAAAATCAGGCCAAAGATAATCGGCATCAGCAGAGAAATAAAAGATGATATAAGTTCAATCACTGAATCAATATGTATCGATACTGTTAATAACAGCATCGCAAATACTATCAGCAGCATTCCATTTTTAAGACTTTTGTCCATAATTGTCCTCCATAAGCATGTCTATATTAATATGTTTAGATGAAGTTTAAGTGATGTTTTCCACAGGGTGTTATATAATGACTGATATATTTGGGTAGAGGGAGATTAGAGATGTTCAAATATTATTTAAACGAAAGAATTGATTCAAATAACGCAGCTGAATTTGAAGTTGATGTATTTAAAACATATGAAGAAAACGGCGATCTGGAACTGGATGGCCGTAATCTCAAATATATTTCCAGTGCCGGTTTAAGAGTTATTCTGAAATTAAGAAAGGTTCAAAACAATCTTGAGATAACTCATGTTGACAATGATGTTTACCAGATTCTGGAAGTTACTGGTTTTACTGAGCTGGTTAAGGTTAAAAGACAGTTAAGAGAAATATCGATTGAAGGATGCAAGATCCTGGGAAAAGGCGGAAGCGGCACTGTTTATCGTCTTGATGAAGATACTATCGTCAAAGTATTCAAGGAAGGCAAGGAATATGGTGATATTGATAAGGAAAGAGGCTATGCCAGAACAGCTTTTGTAGCCGGTATTCCTACTGCCATTTCCTTTGATATTGTAAAGGTAGGCAATCAGCTTGGTGCTGTTTTTGAGTGTATGAATTCTGATACGCTTTCCAACGCCTTTAAGAATCATCCCGAGAAGTTTGATGAATATATTGAAAAGTATGTTGAACTGTATAAGTTATTAAGCACTACCGAAGTAAAAGATACCTTCGAAAGTATCAAGGAATTATCACTGGAACGTTTAAACCGTATGGAAAAGTTCCTGGGAGCACAGGATACAGATATTCTGAGAAACTGTGTAAATGCCATGCCTGATTCCTATACATTGGTACATGGTGACTTCCACCCAGGAAATATTATGCTTCAGGGTGATGAACTGATGCTCATTGATATGGCCGATCTGACCAATGGTCCAGCCAGCTATGATCTTTTAACTTTATATCGTGATATTTATGTTACAACTAAATCTGAATTTGGTATTAAATTTTTAGAGAGCTCAGTAAACATCAACGCTGAGCTGGCTATCAAGATCTGGGATGCCTTTATGGATAAAGTCTATAATGGCGATAAAGCCAAGATTGAAAGTGTTACAAACAGTTTCGGTCTGATGTATCTTGTAAATGCTCTGACTGCTGCCGGTGGCGAATCTGAAGCTAATATTGAAGTAAGACTCCCATACTATCAGAACATGATGGAAAGAGTAAGACCGTATAAAAACGAACTGCCTAATTTATTTAAGAATCTTTAAGGAGCTATATGTCAGAAATCAAGTGTCCAAACTGTGGCAAGGTATTTAAAATTGATGAAGAGAGTTATTCTCTGATTCTTCAGCAGGTCAGAAACAGTGAGTTTA
Organism: Erysipelotrichaceae bacterium; assembly: GCA_051893275.1. Taxonomy (GTDB): domain Bacteria; phylum Bacillota_I; class Bacilli_A; order Erysipelotrichales; family Erysipelotrichaceae; genus Colivicinus. Next base: position 6,261 of record JBJFHC010000223.1, read on the forward strand.
ACAGGGAAATAAACGAACAGCTTAACAATAAGCTGAAACTGGCTTTAAATGAAAATGAAAGTGAATTCAGGGATAAGCTTCATTTAAAGGATGATGAAATTAATAAGCTGAAGGAAGAAATAAAACTTATACAGAAGGATAATGAAAACAAAGTAAATGAAGCATTATTCTCAAAAGAAAAGGAAATAAATGAGCTGAAAAATACTCTTTCTTTAATGGAAGGCAATACTAAGCTGGAGATTTTAAATGCCCTTAAGTCCAAGGATGAAGAGATTTCAAGACTTAAAGAGGAAAACATTAAATCTTTAAATCAGAAGGATGTAAGAATTTCTGAGCTTAATAATAAGCTTCTGCTTAATGATTCATTAAATAAAGAAAAGAACGAAGAAATAAAAAAGAACTATGAAACCTTATTAAAGGCTAAACAGGAAGAAGTAGACTTCTATAAAGATTTCAAAGCCCGACAGTCAACTAAACTGGTGGGTGAGTCTTTAGAGGTACACTGCGCAACCGAGTTTAATAAACTTCGGCCTTTATTTCCTTATGCCTATTTTGATAAGGATAACGAAATCTCCAGAAGCGGTTCCAAGGGCGATTTTATTTTCAGGGACTATGATGAGGATAAGACAGAGATTGTATCAATCATGTTTGAAATGAAGAATGAAAATGATACAACTGCCACCAAGCATAAAAATGAGGATTTCCTGAAGGAACTGGATAAGGACAGAAACGAGAAAAACTGTGAGTATGCGGTACTTGTAAGTATGCTCGAACCGGACTCGGAGCTTTATAATGGTGGCATTGTGGATGTTTCCTATAAGTATCCCAAGATGTATGTAGTACGTCCACAGTTTTTTATTCCAATTATTACTTTGATCAGAAATGGTGCACTTAATGCCTTAAGTTATAAGAAGGAACTGGAAGTAGCCAGGAATCAGGATATTGATCTTTCCCATTTTGAGGAAAATATGAATGATTTCAAGGATGCCTTTGGCCGAAATTACCGTATTGCCTCGGAAAAATTTAAAACAGCGATTGAAGAAATTGATAAGACAATCGATCATCTTGAGAAGATCAAAAAGGCTCTGTTGTCTTCGGAAAACAATCTTCGTCTGGCCAATAATAAGGCGCAGGAAGATCTTACAATCAAGAAACTTACCAAAAATGCCCCAAGCATTGCGGAAAAATTTAAAGTATAATCTAAATGAGGAAAAAATATGTTAGATGATTTATATGTGATGGAAAAAGATGGCTGTCTTTTTATTGGCGTTAACTATATAGTTGGCGGCAGAGAGGCAGAAAGCGAATATATGCTTGAAGGAGATAATGTAAAGAAGTTCAAGGAACTGGTGGTTCTGGATGGACTTGATCTGGTATCTTCTTGTGAGAAGCGTTTTGGAAATACGCTTGATCAGCCAAAGCTGAGAGAATTTTTTGAAACCAACTCAATAGAATTTACATCTAAATTCTGGGTCTGTTAAAAGGAGGCATAAAAATGGTTATACTGTTGAGCAGAGAGTATGGCTCGGGAGGCAGGGTTATTGGTGAAGAAGTCGCCAAAAGACTTGGCTACAGTTTTTATGACAAGGAAATGATTGTAAAAGTAGCTGAAGAAACCGGTCTTGCCCAGAGCTTCATTAAGGAGCATGGTGAACATTCAAAGGGTTCTTCTATCTTCGCCTACGCTTTTTCGCCAAGAGATGAAGCTGGTGTATCTTTAGAGGATACGCTGATGAACGCACAAACAAAGGTTATCAAGAAAATTGCAGAAGAAGAGAATGCGGTAATTGTAGGGCGCTGCGCTGATTACATTTTAAGGGATAAGAAGGATAAGCTGAGTGTCTTTATCTATGGCAATGAGCCAGAAAAGATGGAACGTATTTCGAGACTCAGAAATATTCCTTTAGAAGAGACAAAGAAGTATATTAAGGAAATGGATAAGCGAAGAAGTATTAACTATAAGTACTACACCGATCAGGTATGGGGTGACAGGAGGAATTATGATATTATGCTTAATTCTTCAGTACTTGGCTATGACAAGACTATCGATATTATCTGTGACTTGGCAAAAATGAAGGCAAGAGAGTAAATCCTGCCTTTGAAATAATGTTTTAATGGTTTGATCGTTTTAGGAAACAGTTTGTTCAATCTGGAAAAAGTCTGTATGGAGTTAGTTTTAACTTACTGATATATTATATTTGTAGCAAAGCTACAGCACAGAAGATTTATCCAATTTTGTGCATAATATGTATTCCTTGATTTAACACAAAAGGACAGTTTGGGGACTGTCCTTTTGTGTTGTCTTTATTTTGTTCTGGAATCAACAATTCTTAATAAGCCCGGTGCCAGTAAAATATTGGTTACAAGTTCAATTAAGAAATTAACTGTCATGAAGGCTCCCAGCATTGCGGCAAAGGTTCCTGAGAAGAAAATAATAATTACGATGTAGAGGATTCCGGTATTGACAACTGGAGTTACAGCGGAAGCCAGTACAATGGCCATAACTTTATTCTTTTTGTTTAGAGCCTTATATACTAAGGCACCAGCCAGACCACAGAAAGTTCCTTTCAGGATGCAGGTTGAAATAGTTACAACCGGATGCATTGCCAGCATGCCAGCGCCAGAAGGGTCAGCTCCAGTAATAACCATTAAGGCAACCACAACACCAAATACGGTTCCCATCAGTGCACCGATTTTTGGTCCATATAATGCCCCGGCAATAATAATTGGGATAAGTGTCAGAGTGATAGGGAAACCGCCAAAGTTGATGAAGGTTGCCACTACCTGTAAGACTACAACCAGTCCGGCAAACATGGAGATGGTTGTGATCTGTTTTGTATTTTTCATCTTTAATCTCCTTATAGTGCGTAAAGCTAGTATATTATAGCGCTATTGTTTGAATATTTCTAATATGTGAATATTTTTACAATATGCGGGCTATGTAAAAAGAAAAGATGATTTCATCTTTTCTTTATGAGATCCAGCTGATAGTGATCGGGGTTCATAAACAGTTCGGTGTATTCAAAGACATCACCGTTTTTTAGGTAGACGGTGTTATTTATTCTGAGAACTGGCTGTTTAGGCGATATTTTCAGGGAATCGGCAATATATTCGCTTGGAAATACTGGTGAGACTCTCTGATGTGAATAATCTATTTCAAAGCCGTGGTCATCGGCATATTTGTATTTGGAACCTTCCATTATTCTGAAAGAGAGGTCTGGATGCATGGCAACAGACAGGAATGATCTTTCAAACATCATCGGGGTGTCATCGGCATATCTTATTCTTTCAATGTAGTAGACTTTGTCTTCTTTTTTTATTTT
>JBJFHC010000224.1:0-2412 GCA_051893275.1 Erysipelotrichaceae bacterium
CTGTCTGATTGTTGACTTGGGCAGCGTTATCTAAACGATGGGAAATATCTGAAGTGTGTTGAGAACTGGTGGCTTCTAAAATTATTTTCATAAAGAAAGGAAGACTATATGAATAATGATATTGTAATTTTTAAAAATGGTGAGCTAGAACTAGAGGTATCTGTAAGTAAAGACAGAGAAACGGTATGGCTGTCGCTTGATCAAATGGCGGAATTATTCAACAGAGATAAATCAACTATATCAAGACACATCAAAAATCTGTTTAATGAAGGTGAATTGGATAGAAATTCAGTTGTTGCAAATTATGCAACAACTGCTGTAGATGGAAAAACATATCAAATTGATTATTACAATCTGGATGTGATTATTTCTGTTGGATATAGAGTTAAATCAAAAAGAGGTGTTCAGTTCAGAATTTGGGCAGCATCGATTTTGAAAGACTATATGTTCAAAGGCTATGCCATTAATCAGAAAAGGCTGGATGCCTTAGGCCGCACTGTGCAAATACAGTCCAGGATTATCGCATCAACTCTGGAACTGGATGAATCAGAGGTGCTGAATGTTGTTGAGGCATATGCCGATGCCCTTTCGATGCTGGACAATTATGATCATGGTTGCCTTACAAAGCCAGAAGGTAAAGACACAGTATATCGCCTGTCTTATGAGGAGTGTCGAAATCTAATCGACAGTATGCGCTTTGAATCTGATGTGTTCGGTGTTGAAAAAGAGCCAGGTAAACTTGAAGGTATACTGGCCGCGGTATATCAGAATGTATTTGGAACGGAAGTATATCCAAGTATTGAGGAAAAGGCAGCCAATCTTCTTTATTTTCTGATCAAGGACCATCCTTTTGCCGATGGCTGTAAAAGAATTGGTGCTACTATTTTTCTTGAATTCTTGAATAGAAACAATAATCTTATTATTAATCACAGGCAGATTATTTCTAATAGTGCACTGGTGGCGATTACTTTAATGATTGCTGAGTCAAGAGCTGAAGAAAAGGATACCATGGTAAGATTGGTAATGAATTTTTTAAAGTAAGTATGGCATATAAAAATGTACTCTGTAATTCAGGTATAAGGATTACAGAGTACATTTTAAATTGTGTTATAGCTTTTATCTAAGTTTTAAGACCATATAGCTGGCATCAACATAGCTGCCATCTTTATATTTGTTGTAGTCAAGAAGTGTACCGGTTACTTTGAAGCCCAGTTTTTCATAGACATGCATGGCAATATGGTTGTCATTGATGCAGATCAGTTCTATCTGTTCTATATCGGTTTTCTTTGCCTCTTCTATTAGTGCTTGCATAAGTAAGGTACCGATACCCATATTGGTATATTCTTTAAGCAGATAGATGCCTAAGGATACACGATGTTTCTGCCTTGATAATGTGGTTCCTTCAAAGGATCCGTCTCCTGCATATTTGCCATCTAGTTCAGCCATTATCAGTAGAGAATTATCTGACTCAAGATGTTCATTAATCCAGTCTATTTCATCCTGCAGAGTAGTATGTACTTCCTCTGGTTCTTTTATCAGATATTTTGATTCTTCATAGAACTTTGGAATATATGGTAAAAGTGTTTGGGCATCTTCTACACGTACAGTTCTAAGTACCAGTTTGTGTCCATTTAAGTTATATTCTCTGTTTTTTGTTTCCATATGCTTATTATATCTTGATGAGATGATAAAATAATACTATTATGGAGAACAAATTCGCTAAATCAGCTTATCTATCCTTTATGATATGGGGCATCCTATCCAGTATGGGTGTTACTTTCTGTACGCTTATTGATGCCACGATGATAGGCAACTTTGTAGGCAGCGATGGTCTGGCTGTTTCTTCGGTTTCTAATTTTGTCTTTCTGTTTCTGGGGCTATTGGCAATTACACTGGCAGTAGGTGGCAATGTGCTCATTGGTCAGCGTCTGGGTTCTAATGAAAACGATAAGGCTAATGATCTGTTTCACAGTCTGCTTAAGTGTGGATTGATTATTGGTCTTGTCTGCAGTATTCTGTCTCTGGTTTTTAGAGATCAGGTTTTTACTTTTCTGGGTATTCAGGAGTCTTTAAGGGATTTGCTGGCTTCTTATTTGATACCGGTATTTATTTCGACACCTTTCTTTATTCTTTATCAGATACTTTCAGTATCAGTGAGAACAGATGGCGATCCTTCATTATCTGGCAAGGCTTCAGTTACACTTATTATCATTAATCTTGTGCTTGATGTGGTATTTATGGGTTTTCTGAAGATGGGTATGATGGGCGCATCTTTATCAATGTGTATTGGTGAGATTGCAGCTTTCTTTGTGCTGTGTACTCATTTTAGAAAAGAAAGAGCTTTATTGCAAGGTCCACTAGCAAGGAAACAGGAGGCAGGGCTCAAATCTCTCTCCCTGACCCAGGAAATTT
>JBJFHC010000225.1:0-2403 GCA_051893275.1 Erysipelotrichaceae bacterium
GAGCTTTTATCAATACAAAGAAAACTTCCTGTTAAGGAAGTTGCTTATTATAAGTATTGCTGATTATATAATTATTGGCTAGCCGTATCTTACTATACTGTTAAATACTTTATCGTATCTAGCTTTGTGATTGTCATCATAGTTAATAAATATGAAGTTAAATAGATTATTTGATTCATGCTTATCCAGACAGTCAAAAGAGCTGACTTCAAAATTACCATCTTTAAGAGTGGCAATCTTATCTCCTGAACATACAGAAAGTTCTTGTATCTTACCATCAGTACTAACCAGAATCTTAAAATGATATTTCGCATCCTGTTTCTTGTCGAAGCCAAAACCGTTGATAAAGTACTTAACTGTGTTTCCTTCTTTATAGTCAACATAGTCCTGACCGGCAAAACCCCAGTCCTTCATCTCTGAATTCTCAACTATGTTTCTTATGCTTGGAAAATTACCTATTGCGGGTTGATCTGTTTGGTTTGTTGCGCTTCTTACTTCCAACGGTCCCCTTGCATAAGCCTCTGATACTTCCACCTGAGCTGCAGTATAGACACTCCTGGCAATAGAGAGAAGCTGAGTGTTCTTTGCCTTGTCGATATATCCGGTAAGTGATGGAACCATAATTGCCGCCAGTACTGCAAGTATCGCCAGCACCACAATAAGTTCCACCAGAGTAAAGCCTTTATGTTTCATGGTCAACATTGTATCAGAGAATAATGACTAAAGTCATTATTTTTTTAGACAAAATAAAAAACCACTGCCATCCAAGGAAGTAACAGGAGACAGTGGCATACAGCACAGGTTTATTGGGATGTGAATAAAGCCTGTGTAGAGGAAACTGTTGTACAATTTCCTGTATATTATTGTACATAATTTAAATTGATTTTTGTATACCCTAAATTTAGAATGTGTCCAAAATAAAATGTAATTCTAATTCTTTAACATTTCCATCAGAATGATATCATAAAACTCACCATTAAAGTACCTTGAATTATGATATCTTCCGCACTCCCTGAAGCCAGCTTTCTGGTACAGTTTATAGGCTCCAGTATTGTAAGAGAATACCTCCAGATGTATTGATCTGTAGATATGGAATCTGAACATATAGTCGGTTGATAGCTTGATTGCTTCTAAGCCATAGCCATTTCCCCTGTATTCTTGTGCTATATAGATACCCATGGTAATGAATGTCTTATTATTGTCAGCCCCAAAGAAAGAAACATGGCCCATGAACTCATCTGTTTCTTTATTGATGATAGAAAATATCATTCCTGATTCATTCCATTTATCTACTGTTTCAGAGATATCTTCTTCATTAGATATTGATGAAATAAAACCATTATTATAGGCTATTGATTCATCTTCATTAAACCACTTAGTTAATAAAGGTATTTCATTATTTTTATCCATTGGTGAAAGATAAATCTTATCACCTTCTATTTTTCTATAGTACATCTTCTTAACTCCTTATAAATGAACTCATCATATTCTTCTGTATAGATTATATCCCAGTCATTAATATCAAATAAATCAAAATAACTGTCAGCCTTATAAGTACCCCTGATAAAAGAAACATAAGCCTTCTTACAGTACTTATAAGCCTGACTATAGATTTCAGCTCCCCCGGCTATTAAATACTCAAACTCATCATCCTGATGTTCCTCTAAGAATGATATTAAATCATTAATATCACCCTTATTCCTTGATACAGTAAGAATGGTTCTATTGTTTAATTTGTTTGGAAGACTTTTAAAAGTATTACTTCCCATAATCAAAGTCTTATTAAGCGTTAAAGCCCTGAAATGCCTTAACTCCGCACTTATATGCCAGGGTAAAGAACTAGACAGACCTATACCCTTTTGTCTATCCATTGCTACAACTAAACTGAACATGTAACTTATTATACATGTTAAAATGAAGGTATGAAAATTGATGAAAACATAAAAATAAAAGATCTCATGAAAACCGCTTCCGGAAATGACATCATTTCCCGTATGTTCTATGCCTTAGGCCTAAATGAAAGAATAGTCTATCTTCCCTTTATCTCCAATATAAAACTCAAAGATCTCCCTAAACTAAGCATGGGCAAAATTGATGAAGACATGTTAAAGGCCCTGATAGAACTGTTAAACAATGTAAACTATGACATCAAAAAAGATGAATGCGAAATAGAAGAAGAATGGTGGAAAGAAGCGGTTTTCTATGAAATATACCCCAGATCCTTCAAAGACTCCAACAATGACGGTATTGGTGATATTGAAGGCATAATAGAGAAACTCGATTACCTGAAAGATTTAGGCATTGATGCCCTCTGGGTCTGTCCTTTCTATGACTCACCTGGTGCCGATAATGGCTATGATGTAAGAGACTACTATAAAGTACAGAAAGAATTTGGTGAACTCT
>JBJFHC010000226.1:0-2370 GCA_051893275.1 Erysipelotrichaceae bacterium
GGTAAGCGACAAGGCTATTTATTACGCCAATGAAAAGACCATGAAGATGTTAGAGCTTGATAATGATATTCATCCGGTTTCTTTACAGATATTCGGCTCTGACCCGGAAACTATGGAACTGGCTGCCATTAAGCTAAATGAAATGACAAACTGTGATATTGTGGATATCAATATGGGCTGTCCGGTCACCAAGGTGGTTAAGACCGGGGCAGGCAGTGCCCTTATGAAAGATGAAGATCTGGCCTGTGAAATAGTAGAAAGAGTTGTAAAGGTGTCTAAAAAGCCGGTTACGGTTAAGATGCGTCTTGGCTGGGATCATGATCATGAAAACTATCTCTCGCTGGCTAAGAAGCTCGAAAAGCTGGGAGTTCAGGCTATTGCGCTTCATGGGCGTACCAGAAGCCAGATGTATGAAGGAAAGGCTAACTGGGACAAGATAAAGCTTCTTCACGAATCGCTCAGTATACCCGTTATCGGCAATGGGGATATTAAAACTTTAGAGGATTATATCAGGTATAAAGACTATTGTTCTGCAGTGATGGTAGGCCGGGGAATTGTGGGCAATCCTTTTCTGATTAAGCAGATTAATGATTATGAAGAAGGTATTGAATCGCCGGTTGTGACAATAGATGATCGTTTTGATTCTTTAATAAATCATACAGCTAAATTAATCACGGTATATGGTGAAAATACGGCTATCAGGCAGATGAGGGGTTTGGCACCCAACTATATTTCTGGTCTATATTCGGCAAATATCTATAAGCAGAAGATGTTAAAGATGGAGACTTTTGATGATCTGAAGTCGATATTAAAAGAGTATAAAGAGATACTGTAAACTATTTCATTTTTAGAAAAATTTTTACAGTTATTATGAGCATTTTACTTAAATATTTGTACTGACACTGTTATAATTTTAACAAGGTAGTTAGTTATGTCTGAGAATGAAAACAGAATTTCTTTAGGGAAGGAATATTTAGAAGAGGGCAGAAATGCCCTTTATGATAATAAGCTGGATGAGGCAGCACTGCTGGTACAGAGTGCGATTGATCTGTTTAAGGAAGCTGAAGATATTAGAAATCATGCCAATTCTTTGAATCTGATGGGGGTTATTTATGCTTCACTGGGCAATGAATCAATGGCGATTGATTATTATCTTGAGGGTTTAAGTCTGATTGGCGAAGGGGACTATGATGATATTCGTATTCTCTTTTACAATAACATTGGTTCCCGTTATCATGACCTTAAAGATTATCATAAGGGCCTGAATTATTTTCTTATGAGTGAAGAATTACTGGACAGCGAGACAGTTAAGAATAACCCAAGATATCCTATCTGGTGCATGGTTTCATATCTGAATGTCTTTTCATCTTATCTGGCTTTGGGTCAGTATGATAAATGTTCTGAATATATCGATAAGCTGGATGCATATGAGAAGTATGATGATAATTCGCTCTATACTTTTGGCTATCATGTATGTAAGTATCTGCTTTTCTTTAGAACTGATAAAAAGGATTTTGTAAGAAATAATATTGATATTCTTTTAAGAGAAGCGGTTGAAGACAAGAATGTTTTTGATCAGGTTCAGAATTTTACGGATATGTGCACTCTGCTTAGGGAAATGGGTGAATACAATCGCTGGTATAAGGCTATTTCAAACTTTGAAAGTCGTGCAAAGGCAATCAATAACAACTATCTTCTGTTGTTTTGCTCGCAGCTCTGGATGGAGTATTTTAAAGCTGTAGATGATGAGAAGTCTTATAATCAGATGTGTATCAGGCATGCTGAACTCTACTTTAAGCAGAAAGAAATTGATACCAGGGACAGAATAGCTTCTATTGACATAAAGATTGCCCTGCAGGAAAAGGAAATGGAAAGAAAGCTGGCTTTGAAGAAGTCAAATACTGATGCCCTGACCGGTCTTGGCAACAGGAATGCCCTGAGCGATGATCTGGATGAGGTGTTAAAAGAAGCAGCTAAAAATGATTATGATATAGGTATAGGTGTTCTGGATATTGATTGTTTCAAGCAGGAGAATGATACCTATGGCCATATAGAAGGTGACAGATGTCTTATAGCGGTTTCCGATATTCTTAAATCTTTAAATAATACAGCCAGAAGCTATCGTTTTGGTGGCGATGAGTTTGTGGTTCTTTTTCCTAAGGCAGATGATGAAATAATCAAGTCATATGCAGTTAATATTCAAAACAGATTAAAGGAACTTAATATAGACAATGTTAACTCGCTTGTCAGTGATAAGCTTACTATCTCTCAAGGCTATGTTCTGATAGACCACAAACTGGTTAAATCCTGCAGCCAGCTAGTAAAATATGCCGACACTGCCCTGTACAAGGTTAAGCAGAGTGGCAGGAA
>JBJFHC010000227.1:0-9280 GCA_051893275.1 Erysipelotrichaceae bacterium
CAAACTCTAAGGCATCGATTTCTATTTCTTTCTGAGTATCCTGTGTGAACATAAAATTCTGCTCCTTTTCTAACAGCTTTATTTTATCACCTTTATCATTTCTGTTTGTGAAAACAGTCGAATAGAAGCTGCCTAAAGGATTAATATCTTTATCTATATTTTCATAATCAAAGTCCACAAAACATAAGGTGTATGAAAGGTCTGATATAAGATATTTGTTATAATTCATACCCACTGTATCATTTAAACTGAATTTGCCGGTAATAGTCCTGCCCTTATATTCATCACATAAAGCTATCCAGATGGCATGAACCTTGACACCCCTGGTATAGTCATCCCCATACTTTTCTCTTTCTTTGGAATATAGCGCAGCTACATAGTCATAAGATCTTACAATATACTCTTCAAAAGAAAGCTTATAGAAGTTAGGTTCCATAATGATTCTTACCAGTACTGTTTCCTCTTCCTTATGGTTTTCCTTTTCTGGCTGTTTTAATGAGAATACTACATCAAAGAACTTTACGGCTCTTTCTAAGTCATTATAGGTCCCTGTCATACTGCCAGGATTAATCTCAAGATCATAGACCATTTCTCCTGCTTCTTCATCACTCAGATCTGCATACTCAGGAAAGACAAGCTTTACACTTCTTCCCAGGAAGTTTGGATCAGAACAGATTATTTTGGCTGTTCTGTCCTTGGTAATATCCCTGCCATACATGATCAGTTTTTCTGCATCTGAAACCTTTTCAGGTACAACAATACAGTCAGATGTTTTATTTAAATTTTGCATTGAATTTATTTCCTCCTATATTGTTATTGTCAAAAAAAATAAAAAATCCTCACTTTTTTTCAGAAAAAATAAAAAAACCTTCACTTTTAAACTCAAAATGAAGGTTATCTCCGATTTATCCAATAAGTTTTGCGTAATCTTCTTCTTTAAAGCCAAGACAGACTATTGCGTCATTCATAATGATCAATGGTCTTTTAATAAGCTTCCCATCAGAGGATAGAAGCTTAAGTTTATCTTCTAAAGACATTTCCTTCAGCTTTTTGGAAAGTCCCTTTTCCTTATAGACTTTACCCGATGTATTGAACATTCTGTTTATATCAACATCAGAATTATCATACCAGAGTTTAAGTTCATCATAAGATGGATTTGACTCAATAATATGACGGTCTGTAAAGTCAATATTGTTGCTGATAAGATATTTCTTCGCCTTTATACAGGTCGAACACTTTGGATATTCCAGAAAAATCATCTATACTCCTCCTCTGTTATAATTTCCATTTTTATCGGCTGAATTTTGGTACACCATTTTCCCCATGAAAGTGTATCATTGGCGCTGTAGGCATAGCCAATTACCAGATCATCATCCATTGAGATATGACCATCTCTGTTCTTGGAGATGCCGATATTGTGCAGATAGTCTTCAAATCCTTCCATAACTTTTACGCCATCTTCAAAGTTTTTGCCATCTTCCGATGTCCAGATAATAACCCCCGATGTTTGGGTAAGACGGCCAGTAGCCGCAAATGCCACAAAGAGATCATAATCATCAAGATATACTACATCAGCGGAATCCTGGTCATTTATCTTGTTGATCACAATATCATAGCCTGTCAGATTGAGTGGCCAGTTTTCGCTAAGATCGGATATTTTGACTCTGGTCACATTATTATGCAGATCAATATAGGAATAAAACAGATACAGCACATCATCTTTAATAACGAATGAAGGTTCGCCTACACCCCAGCCGCCATCATAGTTATCATACTGAATGATAGGATAAGGATCACCTCCCCAGCCTTCACCATTCCATTTTTCAAATGGTCCATCGGGATTTTTACTTCTGGCAACATATAATTCGTTGTTTACCCCACCATCAGTGGGATCAACAGTAGAAGTATAAGCCAGATAGTAATAGTCATTAAAGAAAATAACACCTGGATCACAACAGGAATATCTGTCCAAGGAACCTTTAGTTGGCTTAAGTACTATCTTCTCATCCGAGAAGTTTCCTTCAGGATCTTCGTGAGTATAGGCAATATAGTCCCACTCAGTTGAATTATTGCCCTGTCTGGCAAACCAGTAGTCCCTCGAGCCGTCTTCGTTGTTGATGATGCTTGGACCATAGCGATAACCGGAACCAGATGGTTTATAGTAAAGTTCTGGCTCACCATCGGCATAAAAAGAAAGATATGAATAAGTGTATTTCTCCTTAACCGGTATAGAATTTATCTCTTCGCGGACAGTTTCTTTATTAGTCTGAACAGCTGAAAGATAATTATTCAGATTTTTTAAAGAAATCTCAGTGTCACCACTAAAAGCCGATACCACAAAATAAGCCAGCGAAACAACAATAATAATCCCCAGTAATGTAAAAGTATATCTGAAACCCTTCTTAAGTCTTCTTCTTTTCTTTTTCATTATTCTATCTTAAATTATTAAACATGATATTGGCAATACCTGTCGCATCTTCTCCTTCAAGTGTCTTGCGACTGTATTCTTTATAGAAACTGAAACCTGCCTTTTTCTGAACCCTGGCTGATCTGACATTGTCTTTATAATGTCCACAGGCAATAAAATCCAGATTGACTTCTTTAAATAGATAAGCGATTACTTCATTAACTGCTTCCGTCATTATTCCCTTGCCCCAATAGTCTTTTGATAAGACAAAGCCAAGTTCTCTGCCTTTCAGTTGTTTAAACTCGGCATAGAGTTCTTCATTATATTCCTCAATACCAATTGAGCCTATAGCCTTACCTTCATATTCAAGACAGAAAGTCTTCTTGTTCTTAATGAAATTGTTGAGAATTATTAATGACTCATCCTTGTTTTTGTGGGGATACCAGCCAGCCCATTGACCTACGCCATCTACTTTACAGTATTCATAAAAATCATCCAGATCACTTAAGTTCCATGGCCTTATGATCAGTCTTTCACTTTTTAATATTAAATTTGAAATATCTATTTCTGAATTCATCATTCACCTTTAAAAAAACTGAAGCATTTAACACTTCAGTTTTTATTGTATCTTTAGAATTCAAATACCGCAACGCCATAGGCAGGCAAAGAATAAGCGAAGGAGAACTTCTGATTGTCACATTCCTTCTTTTCAGCCTTGTATAGTTTCTGCTTATCTTCAGCAGCACTTCCGCCATACTTAGGGTCTTCAGAATCCAGTATCAGCTTGTAGGTTCTTCTGTTTGGAACGCCTACACGGTAGTCAGTTCTCTCCATTGGGGTGAAGTTGACCACAAAGAGCAGATTCTTCTTCTTTGTAGGAGAAAGTCTTACAAATGAGAAGATAGATCTGTCGCCATCATCGGCATTAATCCATTTAAAGCCATCTGGTGTATAGTCACTGTTATATAAAACCGGATAAGAATTATAGATATGCAAAAGATCAGCATAATAGGTCTGCAGATTCTTATGTTCAGCTTCATCCAGCAGGAACCAGTCGAGTTCTCTTTCCTCGGACCATTCTCTTAGCTGTCCAAAGTCCTGACCCATGAACAGCAGTTTCTTGCCAGGATGACCGATCATATAAGTGTAGGCCGCCTTGAGATTCTTAAATTTATCAGAAGGATAACCAGGCATCTTATTCAGCATCGAACACTTCAGATGTACTACTTCATCGTGAGAGAGAACCAGAATGAAGTTCTCTGAGTAGGCATACATCATTGAGAAAGTCATCTTATTATGATTGAACTTTCTGAATAATGGGTCAAGCTTCATATAGTCAAGGAAGTCGTGCATCCAGCCCATGTTCCATTTAAAGGTAAAGCCCAGTCCATCATCCTTTGGATCACCAGTAACCTTTGGCCAGGCGGTTGATTCTTCAGCTATCATCATAGTACCAGGGTTACGGCCAACGATGCAGGTATTTAAATGCTTAAAGAATTCAATAGCTTCCAGATTCTTGTTGCCACCATATTTGTTGGCAATCCACTGTCCATCCTGTTTTCCATAGTCCAGATAAAGCATTGAGGCAACCGCATCAACTCTTAAACCATCCAGATGCATCTTCTCAATCCAGAAAAGCGCATTGGCAATTAAGAAGTTCTTAACTTCATTCTTGCCGAAATCAAAAATCATTGTACCCCAATCCGGATGTTCACCCTTCTTAGGATCGGCATATTCATAGACAGCTGTACCATCAAACTTGGCCAGACCATGTCCATCTCTTGGGAAATGAGCAGGAACCCAGTCTAAGATTACACCAATCTTGTGTTCATGCAGATAGTTAATCATATACATAAAGTCTTCGGGTGTACCATATCTTGAAGTAGGTGCATAGTAGCCGGTTACCTGATAGCCCCATGATCCATCAAACGGATGCTCCGCAATGCCCATAAGTTCAATATGAGTATAGCCCATCTGTTTAACATAATCGGTTATTTCATGGGCAAATTCACGATAGTTATAGAAATCGGTACCATTTTCTCCAACCTCTTTATGACGTCTCCATGAACCGATATGTACTTCATAAATAGCCATTGGAGCCTTTTTAATATCAGTCTTTTTACGGTTTGTAATCCACTTGGCGTCAGACCACTTAAAATGCGATATGTCTGATACTACTGATGCATTATTTGGACGCAGTTCATTGGAATTGGCATATGGATCTGCCTTCATCAGAATTCGATCATCCCAGGTCTTAATCTGATATTTATATACCTCACCCACATCAAGTCCTGGCATAAAGATATCCCAGATACCGTTAGGTTCATTTCTGGTCATTGGATTTTTAGAGCCATCCCAGTTATTGAAATTACCTACCAGACTTACAGCCTTGGCCTTAGGTGCCCATACGGCAAAATAAACACCTTTTTCGCCATTGTTTACAGTTACATGGCTTCCAAGCTTGTTGTAGATGTCGTAGTTTGTAGCCTGCGCAAACAGATACTGATCATATTCTGTTATTTTTTCCGGAAAGGGCAGCGCATTTTGTGTTTTCTTTTCTACATTTGTCATAATGATTGTTCTTCCTTTTATTTAATAATTTTATTATAACTGATAAATCAGTTAAATACTATTTTTTTGACATTGTCTAGTTTTTTAGGCTCTAGGCAGCTTCCAGCGATACTTGGCAGCCATAAGTCTCAATATAAATATGAGTGCTGTTCCCATGAGCATCGCCATGATTTCTCCGGCACTCTCCCATACGAAGACAGTAAAGACAGCTCCGATGATTGCCGCTGTACAATAGAAATGTTTGCGGAAAATAAAAGGTGTTGTATTGGCCATGCAGTCTCTTAAAACTCCGCCGCCAACACCAGTTATAACACCCACAAAGCACTTAAGAAACAGTCCATATTCAGTCTCAAAGGCGGTGGATATACCCACTACCACAAAAATACCCAGACCAAGTGAATCCATTATCAGCAGTACATTATCAAAAAGTGCCTTTCTTTTCATCAGCTTATCCCTGAGCGATGGAATAAATATTATCATCGAAACAATTACTGCCAGCGTTATAAATTTAGGATCCTTAAAGGCAGCCGGTGGTGTATGGCCTAAGACAATATCTCTGATCATTCCCCCGCCACAGGCAGTAGTAACGCCAAGTATGGTGATACCCAGTATATCCATTTTCTTTTCTATTCCGACAAGTGCTCCCGAGACAGCGAAAGCGATGGTACCGATTATTTCCAGTGAATTCTTAATAAATTCTATATCCATATTTCTATGATAACATTTCTGACAAAAAGAAAAGGTATCAATCGATACCTAGAGCACCATAATTAAAGTTCCAATGGTTAAAAACACACAGCCCAGCAGTGATTTGGGCGTAAACTTTTCATGCAGAAAGATAAAAGAAAGAACTAAAGTTATTACTACGCTCATCTTATCTATCGGTACCACCTTGGAAACCTCACCCATCTGTAAAGCTCTGTAGTAACAAAGCCACGATAAGCCGGTACAGATACCAGAGAGAATCAGAAAAATCCAGCTCTTGTTAGAAATAGAAGTTATGCCATTCTGGGTATTGGTCATAAAGACCATGCCCCAGGCCATAATCAGAACAACCATAGTCCTGATAGCTGTTGCCAGATTGGAATTAACCCCATCAATGCCAATTTTGGCCAGAATTGAAGTAAGTGCCGCAAAAACAGCCGATAATATCGCAAATACTGCCCACATTTAATCTGTCTCCTTAATAAAATCAATAAGTATATTATTAAGTATAGCACTCTGACGCATAGGAAAATCGTGGCTTCCCTTAATCTGTACAGTTTCTATGTTTCTGTTTAGACTAAGTATTTCAAGTGATTCCTTCATAATCTTTAGTTCACTCTTGCCGCATATGGCAAGTACCGGGATTTTTATATTCAGATAATCATAATCATTAATATCCATTGTGTTTTCAAAGAAAGAAGCAAACACTTCAGGCGTCATTCTGGCCGAATATTCAGCCATATATTCTATCTGTTTTTCATTAAAACCCCAGTATAAGCCCTGTAGTTTTATTAACCACTTCCATTTCATCATAGATGCTTCAGTCTTTGCTAGTTTTGAATAAGATTTGAGCATCTTTTCATCTCTTTTAACCATGGCACTTAAAACAATTGCCCATTTAAAGAGTTCCTGTCTTTCACTTATAAGCATCACCACAAGCTGGCCACCCAGTGAATGGCCGATTATCCCCACCTGCTGATTAAAGCTTTCTATCAGTTCAAATAGTTCTTTTTTAACATTTTCAGGATTATATAACACATCGGCATTAACGCCAGATCCGGGAAGATGAGGCACAATCAGATGATAGTTTGCGCTTAAAAAATACTGATGGGCAAAGGTGTCAAGAGTTCCTGCCCCACCCAGCATAATTATTACCGGTGCATTTTTTCTTCCATATTCATCATAATGTATCATTTAAATTCTCCTTAATATACCAGTAAGAATGAAAACCGCTTAAGTAGGTTAAAGCCCCTTTCGGCATCTGGGTAAGTGCATGATAGACATTCATGTAATCACCAACTCCCATACTTAAAGAAAACAGTCCCATCATGCCCAGAATCTCCAGTTCAGGATTTATCATGAAACAAAGATAAGGTATTAACCCAAAAACAATATTAGGCAAAAGCGACATGAAGACAAATCTGGTCTTGGTCATATCCTCTGGGCCCACCACAAACAGCATGCCCTGTTTCAGATTGGTATACATATAGACTGTTTCCTTGAAACATACTGCATGCAGGAATTCGTGAGGTACTGTACATATTAATGATAAAAGTATGCCCCAGATATTCCATAATGGACCTTTGTTTCTTATTATCATCAGAATATAAAAGAAAATGATGATTATTAAAGAAGCAATATTGAGCATAAAAACCATCTTTTTCATTTCCTGGGGTTCTTTAAAAGGCACATAGCCTTCAGGGTGCTGTCTTTGTGGCAGATCGGCTTCTTTGCCGGAGTATTTTCCCATATATTTAAAATCACGCATATAATTATTTTAATACATGCGTGGTTTAAGTTTTAATAATCTAGATTATTAACACATTCTTCATTTAACTGTTTATAAGTATTCCTGATTAAAAATATCGCAATAATAAAGGTCAGAAAATCAGATACAGGCATAGAATAAAGCACTCCATCAAGGCCAAAGAAAAGCGGCAGCAAAAGCGCAAAACCAACACCAAAGAGCACTTCTCTCACCATTGACAGCAGTGTGCTCTCAATGGCCTTGCCCATGGCCTGCAGAAATATGAAGCAGGCTTTATTGATGCAGGCAAAAATAATCATGCACAGATAGATTCTGAAAGCCTTAACGGCAAACTGAGTATAGTAAATACTTTCATTGGCAGCACCAAATATATTTATCAATGACTCAGGGAATACCTCTACCAGAATTAAAGAAACAAGGCCAACCAGCGCTTCATAGATTAAAAGCTTGGTAAACAGCTCTTTAACTCTATCTTTGCGGTTTGCACCAATGTTGTAGCCAACAACCGGTATAAGTCCAGCTGCCATACCAACCACAATTGAAATTACTATCTGGAAAAATTTCATGACGATACCGACAACCGCCATTGGAATCTGTGCCAGTTCTTCCTGACCAAATACTGGATCTAAAGCTCCATATTTTCTGATCATATTATTGATTGCCATCATTGAAAGAACCAGTGAAATCTGGGAAAGGAAGGAAGTAATGCCTAAGGCCAGGGTCCTTAGGCAGACATGGGTATCGATATGGTAGTTTTCCTTATGTGGCTTTACCGTTTTCATATGTAAAAGATAGTATATTCCAAGTAAGGCTGTAACAACCTGACCGGCAACAGTGGCAACTGCCGCACCCATCATACCCCATCTGAATACAAAGATAAAAACTGGATCAAGAATAATATTTACTATGGCACCAGATAGAGTTGAGATCATCGCAAAGCGGGGATTTCCATCAGCTCTTATAATTGGATTAAAAGCCTGGCCAAACATATAGAAAGGAATACCCAGTGTAATATAGAAAAAATATTCCTTAGAAAGATTAAAGGTTGCCTCGTTGACATTTCCTCCGAATGCTTTGATTATAGTATCTGAAAATACCAGATAAACAATTGTAAGAATCAGCGAAAATACCACAACCATCACTACCGAATTGCCTACTGAAGTACGGGCTTTATCTTCTTCTTTTTTGCCTAAAGAAATAGATACAAAGGCACATGAACCATCACCCACCATTACCGCAATGGCCAAAGCTACCACAGTAAGCGGGAATACAACTGTGTTGGCCGCATTGCCATAGGAACCAAGATATGTCGCATTGGCGATAAATATCTGATCGACAATGTTATAAAGAGCTCCTACCAGCAAAGATATAATACAGGGTAAAGAGTATTTCTTTATCAGCTTAGATATTTTTTCATTCTCTAAATTTAATGTTTCCATCATAACCTCCATAAAAAAATGAGCAGCCACATGCATAACTGGATTTACGCATTTAGCTACTCGTTGGTAAATATTTTAAACAAATCCTCAAAAAATTTCAAAGTAAAAATTCATACTTTGCGCAAAGAACATATTCACTCAGATCGTCATTATCATCAAAAAGTGTCCTTCTATAATCAAAATTATTATGTTCCAGTACAAGCTCTAGAACAAGCAGGAAGATTCCCATATCAATACGGTTATAATATACTACTTTGTCCTTAGGCATAATACCCCTTCTTGAAGAATCAAAATAGCGATATACATTCAAGACATCATCTTTCTTTGCAATAAACCAGGGCTGCAGGTTGCAGGCACTGGGGGCAAAGCGCAGAATATTCAGATAATCGT
>JBJFHC010000228.1:0-2357 GCA_051893275.1 Erysipelotrichaceae bacterium
ATAAAAGCACAATCGATTCCACATGTTCAGTATTGGAGAAAATATCAATCGCCTTGATAGATTCGATATTATAGTAATTTTTAAGCACATTCAGATTCTTGGCCAGTGTTGACGGATTGCAGGAAACATAGATAATCTTCTTTACATTAGATTTAATAATCTGTTCAAGCATCCCGTTATCAAGGCCAGTACGTGGCGGATCAGCTATCAGGGCATCAAAACTTTTATCTTTACTTAGTTCTTCCAGCAGTTCGCCTGAATCACCAGATAGAAAATCGACATTATTGATATTGTTGAATCTGGCATTCCGTTTCGCATTTTCAATAGCCTCAGGTATTATTTCTACGCCTGTTACATGTTTAACCTTCTTTGAAGCTAATAATGACATAACACCTACTCCACAATAAGCTTCAAGTACTTCCTCATCATTTTCATCCAGCAGAGCGACAACCTCTTCATAAAGCTTTTCACTCTGACTGGTATTGAGCTGATAAAAAGATTTGGGAGAAAAAGCTATTTTTAAGTTACATATTCTGGCATTTAGATAATTCTTGCCATAAAGATGTATTACCTCATTTTCCAGGGCATTAATATATTTCTTTGAAGTATTGACTGAATAATAGATTGAAGATATCTCCTCAATCTTAGTCAGTCTTGACAACATTCTCTCTATATCGTTATTAACACCAGTCACAAAGACAAGCGAAGCTTTATTGTTGAATGTACGCATTATAAGGGAACGATAGCCTTCTTTAGTTCTTTCATCATAGGCTTTCATATGATATTCATTCATTATCTCTAATATTTCTTTGCGTACCTTTTCCAGTATCTCCTCATGAATGATACATTCTTCTATCGGCACAAATCGGCCTCTTTCTGATTCGTACATGCCGGTTACTATTTTACCCTTATCCATGCCAAAAGGAAGCTTGAATTTGTTGCGGTAATGATAGATATTATCATTCTTAATCATCATTATTGGCATTTCAATATCCGCATATTTCTTCAATGCCTGTTTCAGAGTCTGTTTCTTATAGTTTAACTGTCTGTCGTATTTAAGATGCATCAAAGTACAGGTCTTACATGATTCACAGCATTTACATGCTGGTTCAACTCTATCCTTTGATTTCTTTATTACTTTAATAAGCTTTGCGCTTTTATATTTTTCTTTTTCCTGAATTATTTTTACATCAACAATTTCATGCATCAGTGCACCAGGAATAAATACCGGAATACCATGATCATAACCTATTCCCTCGCTATTGATGCCCATTTTCTTTATTTCTAATCTCATAGGTCAATTATATTAAAAAAAGCGATTAAATCGCCACAATCTATATATAAACATCACTAAGATGTTGTTGCCATTAACTAAGCTATTGCTTAGGCTTATCTATAATACAATATCTGAAAAATAAAACAAGTACTTTTTCAAATGTAATCGTTTACAGTTTAAAAAAACTGAATAATTACTTATCCAGTCCCATTAATTCAATCTTATACATTAAGGCAACGGTCTTGCCATCATCAAGTGTTCCATCAATTATCATCTGCTTAAGCTCAGAAAAAGAGTACTTATAGACATTGATAAATTCATCTTCATCAAAGTGCTGCTTAACTTTCTTTGCAGCTTTGCCGAAATAGAGATAAATCTTCTCTGAAGAATAGCCACAGGTAGGAATCATATAGCCAAGCTTTACAACATCCTTAACCTCATAGCCCAGTTCTTCTTCAGCCTCTCTCAAGATTGTCTCATCAGGGTTTTCTCCCTTTTCAATCTTGCCGGCACAAAACTCCAGCATTTCTTTCTCATGGCAGTAGCGGTACTGTTTAACCAGAAAATACTTGCCATCACTTTCATCCTTAAGCGCAATACAGGCACCACCATTATGCAATACCACTTCTCTTTTAGCCGCAATATTGTCGTCAGTGACAATATCATCTAAGACCACATGGATTACCTTTCCATCATATATTTCTTTTCTTGATACCTGTTTCTCCATTATTCACCCTTTGAAGGAAGCCTGAAAAGCTTCTCATCCCCTTTTGAGAACATATATTCACCTCTGGCATAGGTAGTCACATAATTTGGATCCTCCAGCTTATTCTTGGTAGCCAGAAGATCAGAGTTCTCCTGTTCCAGGATAGTCAGCTGTTCCTTAACAGTAGCTTCCTGTTTTTTCAGGTTAATGACGTTGATGGTTTCCCTGCCTACACCCGCGAAAATCACTATCGCAGCTACCAGCAGTACTATGCATACCAGCTTGCCAATCAGTTTCTTATTAAATCTTCTTCTTTTCTTTTTTGTCTTAACTGTTTTCTGCATAAAAATATTATAAACTTAAAACCTCATACAT
>JBJFHC010000229.1:0-2353 GCA_051893275.1 Erysipelotrichaceae bacterium
CTTAACTCATGCTTATAGACTGCCCACATTTCCATTTACCTCACTTTCATGGTTCTCTGTAAGCTCAATAAAGACATCCTCAAGATTTGCCTTCTTGGACACCAGTTCTACTATTCTGATCTTCTTATTAACACAATAATCAAAAAGCTTCATATTAAAGCCATAGACATCATTATTCTTTAAAGAAAGCTCAGCCCTGATATAGCCATTCTTTAAAACCTCATAAGAACGCTTTGAATAATCATCCTTAAAATAATCCAATAGCCTTATCATCTCAATTTCCATACACTTCAGCACAAATACAAGCGTATTCTTGCCCAGCAGATGCTTCACCAGATTCTCAGGCTTATCATAGGCAATAAGCTTTCCCTTATTAATAATCAGAACATCGGAACAGATAGCCTGAACTTCTGACAAGATATGAGAACTGAAAATAACTGTATGGCTCTTTCCCAGCTCCTTAATCAGATCTCTTATCTCAATAATCTGAATTGGATCTAAACCAACAGTGGGCTCATCCAGAATAATTACTTTAGGATTATTTAATAAGGCCTGGGCAATACCCACACGCTGCCTATAACCCTTGGACAGGGAAGAAATAAGCTTGTTCTCCCTGTTTCTTAAACCCGTCTGCTCAATAGCCTCATCCAGCTGTTTTGCCAGAATATCCTTCTTTAAACCCTTGGCCTCACCCACAAAAGTCAGATATTCTCTAACTGTTTCATTGGTATATAGTGGTGGAAACTCCATCAGGTAGCCAATAGAAGCCTTGGCCTTTTCCGGTTCCTCAAAAATATTGATGCCATCAATCAAAATTTCACCCTCGTTAGATGAAAGACAGCCAGTCATAATATTCATGGTAGTTGACTTGCCCGCTCCATTGGGACCTAAAAAGCCATAGACGCCACCACCTGAAATCTCAAATGAAAGATCATCTACAGCCAGAAAATCAACATAATATTTCGTTAAATGTTTAACGCTGATCATAAAACCTCCTTTAACACAAAAAGATTCTATGCATCCTGCCTTAAACAGACCTAAAAAATAACTTTAATCCCAAAATCATGGCCAGAAGAATAAACCGAGAGCTTCCACTTATGATTATCCGCAATATTCTTCACAATTGATAAACCAACACCATTTCCCCCAGTTAAAGAATCCCTGGCTCCCTTTCCCCGATAAAACCTGTCAAATATTCTGTCCTTATCAGCCATATCAAAATACTCACAGTCATTATAGACATCAATGCAAACCTTTTCTCTTAGTTCATAGACATTAAACTTAATAAGACTCTTAGAATACTTAAACGCATTATCCAGCAGTATAGATACAAGCTGACGCATGTCATCTTTTGAGGTATTTACCATTATCTTTTCCTTTACAGTAATTATAAATTTTATATTCAAAACCTTTGATTGTGCTTCAAAAGGTTCCAGAAGTTCATAGACAAGCTCACTGAGATCAAAACATTCATTTAAAGTCTTTCCCTCATCACTCTTAGAAAGAATAACCAGACTGTTCACCAGTTTAGTCAGCCTTAAAACCTGGCTTTGGATATTATCAAGCCACTCATTATCATCACTTTCCATCTTTAGAATATCAACAGAAGTAGATATAGAAGTAAGTGGAGTCTTTAGCTCATGGGAGGCATCAGTTATAAAACGCTTCTGTTTATTCACATTATCCACAAAAGGCTTAATGGCCCTTTTAGATACCAGGAAAAGAATAATCACGACCATTAATAAGCCACCAGATCCAATAAGCAGCGAATTAACAAACAGTGCTTTCTGAAATTTCAGAGAATCCACAATATTCAGAAAAACAATTGTAATCTCCTCATCATAGCTCACAAGGTAGCGGTAATCACCCACCGTACCACTTTTCTTATTTTTCGAAAGAACACTCTTTACATATTCCTGGGCTCTTTCAAAGTCCACCGAATTAATAAAATCACTGTCAAAAAGCGCAATCTCACCTGAACCTGTACTGTGCACGATGAAAAAATGGGCTGTAAATTCTGAATGAGAACTGCCAGCCCACGGCATTTCATTAATCGGCAGCTTCAGTTTTTCATTATAGATAGCTTTATCATATTCCATAATGTTTTCCAGCATTTCATTCTGTCCGTTTACATTATTTATCAAAGAGGAAACATTGATAAAAATAATGATCGAAATCATCACAAACGCAAAAGAAGCTGTACCAATGAGCACAAATCTTTTTCTTAATTTACTTTCCATCGATTACTTCCAGCCTGTAGCCGACACTGCGGATAGTCTTTATTTCCACATCTGCATTAATCCGTTTAAGCTTCTTCCTGATAAAACCGATATAGGTCCAGACAACATCAATC
>JBJFHC010000230.1:0-2349 GCA_051893275.1 Erysipelotrichaceae bacterium
GTGTCAGTGTTTCTGGCTACAACACCAGTTACCTTGTCACCATCTTTAATGATTTTTACTAAATCATGGCTGTAAAGGATTTTAGCTTCTGGTGCGTGGATACCGATGTATTCAGCGAACATATCGTTTCTTGATGCACCGGTTCTGCCCCATACGTGTTCCTGTTCTGGGAACATGTAGCCATCTCTGCAGTCTTCAGGCCAGTAGGCTTCATCACCATAAGTGAAGGTGCAGGTGTTGTCTGGTTGCATCTGAGCATATACTTCATCAATGAAGTCAGCCATGTCTTTTGATTCGTTAATCCATGTGTTTAATACTTCTTTAGAGTTTTTACCAGAAGCATATCTTGATACTTCTCTTTTTAGACGGTTTACATCAACAGTAGTGCCTGTTTCTTTGGCGTATTTTGAACCAAGTGCACCATACCAGTGACGTGTATCACCGTTTGTAGGCAGTTTTTCAATCATTACGAAGTTTGACTTGCCAAGTTTTGCCAGGTAGGCACCACACATAGTACCACCGTTACCAGCACCCACAATTACTGTCTCAGTTTCAATTGTTGTTGTACAATCAGGTGTTGCAGGTTCTTTGCCCAGCCAGTCAGTTACTTCTTTAGTGCCGTTTCCTTCTTCGTTTACGGCTACTACAGTTTCGCCCTTTGCCTGTGCGATACAGTCTTTCATGGCCTTGGCAACGCCTTTGGCAGTTACTGTAGCACCAGCTACGCCATCGATGTCAGCTGACTGTGTTTCAATAATCTGGTTAACCAGCTGCTCAGCAGCAGCCTGGCCAATTGATGGAGTTTCCTGAGGCAGATCGAGTTCTACCTTGGTGATCTTTTCAGCATCGAAGGTAGCAGTTACAGTGATTTTTCCCATTCCCTGGGCAGTTGCGCTGTAGGTACCAGGAGTATAGATGCCCTCTGGTTTTTTGGCACAGCCGCCAAGTACAGATGCGGCAGCTACGCCAAGTCCTGACATAGCAGCAGCTTTGATAAAGTCTCTTCTTGAGATATTCTTGTTCATTTTTTCATCCTCCGCGTGCATTATTGCATTCGGTGCTGCACCGAGTCAATGGGGTAATTTTTGGCTGAAAAGCTTGTTTTGTGATGTATTTCACCAGTTAAAATAACACTTTTTTACATGCTTCAGATAATAAATAATGGCATTCTGGGTGTTACACCGAGAGACTTGATGGCCCGATATAATGTTGTATAGGGGCATGGATTATGGCGGTTAGTGAAGCAAAATTAAATAGAATGAGAAGCTGGTATAATACTCAGGGCAAGAATACAAAACACCTGGTAAGTAAATTCAAGAAGGCTTTTAATCTGGATATGAGGGGTGCAGCAATCTATCTTTATAAGATTGGTGCCATAGATGAAAAATTCAGGGATGGTTTACTGAAAGGTGAAGAAACAAGGCTGGAGAAAAAACGTCTGAAGAAACAGAAAAAAACATATTATTATGAAGACTACGATGGATACTTCGCCTATATTGTAGGCTATACTTCAGGCGGAGCACCTTATGGTTTAACCTGGGAGGAACTGGGTATAGATACCAGTCTTCCAATTGCAGATAGATTAAAGAAACTGGCTGAGCTGTAAAGAATATTGAAAGGAGTGAATTCTATATGAAGGTTGTTCTATGTGGTGCCTTTGGTCATCTGGGAACAGAGATATTAAAGTGTCTATGTGCATCTGAAGATTATGAGGTAGTAGCTGCTGATTTAAAAGAAGTTAATATTCCAGAATGTGAAGGTAATTATCGTTTTGTAAAGATTGATGTTACAGATCCTGATACTTTAAAGGACTTATGTAATGGTACAGATGTAATGATCACAACAGTTGGTCTTACTGCTGCTTCAAGAGAGTTTACAGCCTATGATATTGATTACAGAGGCAATATGAATCTTTATGCTGAAGCCAGAAAGTCTGGGGTTAAAAAGTTTAATTATGTTTCTGTAATATCATGTGATGAAAAAGGCGCTGAGAAGGTTCCCATGCTGAACGCAAAGTATATGATGGAACAGGAAATCAAGAAGGGCGATATGGACTATGTCATATATCGGCCAACCGGATATTTCTATGATATAGCCAAGGTATTTAAGCCCTATGTTGATAAAGGTGATATTCAGTTGCTTAAGGGTTACGGCGATGTAAAGGCCAATGTGGTAGACTGTAAAGGCTTTGCACAGTTTATTGTTGATCATATGTCTGAAAGCGGTATTACTTATAACATAGGAGGCAAAGAGACTTATTCCTATGAGGAAATGGCCGCGATGTGTTTTAAGGCAGCTGATAAGCCATTAAAGATTAAGTGGGCACCTGTATGGCTTTTTGGGGTGCTA
>JBJFHC010000231.1:0-2346 GCA_051893275.1 Erysipelotrichaceae bacterium
TCCATTATTAAATATTATTTATCTTTAAAATAAAAAAGATAAAATTTATTTATTTATACTCTAATGATATCCTAAAATGGCGATATAAAAAAGGACAAGTTATGGACAATACAAACAAATTCAGCTCAAAAATGGGCTTTATCTTTGCGGCAGCTGGTTCAGCTGTTGGCGTAGGAAACCTATGGCGTTTCCCCTATCTGGCAGCCAAGGATGGTGGTGGACTGTTTCTTTTTATCTACCTCATCTTAATTTTGACTGTCGGGTTTACACTTTTGACAAGCGATATAGCTTTAGGCCGAAGAACCGGCAAAAGCGCAATCCACGCCTATAGTTCAGTCAACAGAAAATGGTCTTTTCTGGGCATCCTGACTTTTATAGTTCCCATTATCATCATGACCTATTATGCCGTAATCGGTGGCTGGATTTTGAAATACATCGTTTTATTCCTGACAGGCAATACCGGTATGGCATCAGGCGACACTTGTTTTACTGATTTTATTTCATCACCATCATCAGTTATTCCTGCCTTAATCTTTATGTTACTAACATCGATAATAGTATTTAAAGGCGTAGAAAAAGGAATCGAAAAAATATCCAAGATAATGATGCCGGTGTTACTTGTGATGGTAATAGCCATTACCCTTTATTCATTAACCTTAAACAATGGTTCAAGAACTGGTATTGATGGCCTGCTCATATACTTAAAACCCGACTTTACAGGTTTAACCATTTCCAGATTCTTAAACATATGTCTTGATGCCATGAGCCAGCTGTTTTTCTCCTTAAGTGTTTCCATGGGCATTATGATTACCTATGGCTCCTACGTAGACAAAAATACTGATTTAAATAAATCAATAGCCCTGATTGAAATAATGGATACCTCCGTTGCCCTTCTGGCTGGTGCCATGATTATTCCAGCCGTCTATGTTTTTTCTGGTATTGAAGGCATGTCCGCAGGGCCTGGTTTAATGTTTATTTCATTGCCTAAAGTATTTAATGCGATGGGTAATTCAGGCAGAATAATCGGATTAGTATTCTTTATTCTGGCTGGTTTTGCCGCCCTTACCTCTTGCATATCAGTGCTGGAATCAATTGTAGCCAATTTCATGGAACTATTTAAATGGAACCGAAAAAAGACTACCTCCATACTGTCGATAGTCTATCTGATTCTTACGGCCATTATCGCTCTTGGCTACAGTATTTTCTATGTTGAAGTTTCACTCCCTAATGGCTCAACTGGCCAGTTATTAGATATCATGGACTACATTTCCAATTCCTTTATGATGCCCTTTATTGCCCTTTTATCATCCATCTTTATTGGCTGGATAATAAAACCACAATATATTATTGAAGAAATGGAATATGGAAGCCATGTATTCCCAAGAAAACATCTTTACTCAGTAATGATCAGATACTTTATACCAGTCATTATGCTGATACTGTTTATAATCTCGGCAGGAATACTTTAAGCTATTACACCCAGAAACAGTAACAGTCCAACACCAATAAAGGCTCCCAAGATTACTCTTAATAATGTTGAATAGCCAGGAAACTTCGTAAGTTTCTGATTTCTTTTAAAGATAAAGACAATATCCTGTCTTACTGTAAGCACTATACCAATAATTAATATTATTAAACCCGCAATTCTCTCTTGGGTCATACTTATTTCTTCAGATGAATATTCAGATAGCCTCGGGCATTTTCAGCTTCCAGACCGATTGAATAAACACCGCTCTCCTTTATATTCAAAGTAAAAAGATTAATACCCTTTCCATTTCCTTCATATACAGCTTTACCATCAGGTCCTGTAATCTTAAGATACATTTCACCCTTCTCGGATTCAAAATTAACAGATACCTCATCATTCTCTTCAAACTCCATTGAATAAAGATCAGTTCCATTCATTCTTTCAATATCCATAATATAGACATCATGATTTTTGATGGAACTTCCATAGAATACTGTCTGAGAGTTTAGATATGTCATGAATGAAATAATCACAAATAACCCAACGATGACAGCTGCCACAATAGCTTTTCTTCTAATCATTTCTTAATGGTGGAACCTATCATCAGACCTATAAGCATCCCAAGGCTTATTCCAATACCTGTGTTATCAAAGAAAGTAGAACCTAAAGCTACTCCCATACACATGCCGATGGCCATACCTTCACTGGCATAGTTGTCTTCAGCTTTTTCTTTATGTCTGTTTTTTGAATTTATTACTACAACTACCGCAATCACAATGCCCAGGGTAATCCAGGGCAAAGCGGCAAATAGAAATTTAATCACGTTATCCATTCTGTCTTTTTATAAAACCCCCTTTATCATTTAATATCAGACCATA
>JBJFHC010000232.1:0-2345 GCA_051893275.1 Erysipelotrichaceae bacterium
TGTCTGAAAGTTCTTTTATTTTCTTTCTATCCTCATTTTCAATCTTCACACCTGGGAAATGACCAATCAATGTCTGTTTTAAAGTATCTCCCAATGTTACAGTAGATCTCTTCTTAGGTGATTCATCAGATTCATTATTGCGTACACCCAGATAATAATTTGCGGTTTTCCCATCTGAATCAATTAAAATAAACACAGATGCATTGTATGTCGCTAATGTGTTAAACACAGTTGTGAATTTATCAGTAACAGATTCACCTTTCTGATATACCATTTCCTTTATATGATATAGTCTGACATTACTAATCAAATCGTTCTCTAAAGGTGGAAGATCCATTATCGGTGCAATTTGCATTTCTGAAAGACGTGTAAGATATTTTTTTCTAATACCATCATCAATTACACTTAATCTGGTAGACAATGGCATGTCTTTCAGCTCTATTTCATTTATAGGCATACTAATTATTCCAGTCTCCATAACTAATCCCTCTCTATCGTCTGAAGCTGTTCTCTAAATTGAGATAACCAGTCATTATCTTCCTGAAGTTTTCTTTCCTCATCAGATAATTGAGCCGCTACTATTTCCTTATCTTTTGTCTTCTCATCAATCAACTGCAATAAATGCTGGTGATAGGACTCAGCCATAAGATCATAATACTCTGACAGATTCTGAATACACTGATCAATGTGTTGATCTAATACAGGCCTAATAATATCCTGAACCGTACTTCTCCACTTCTCTAAATAACAAGTAGCAACCATAACAGGTTCACTCATATCATTCGGTTTTTTAAAGAAACCAAAGAAATCATTTTTTGACTCTTCATATGTTGTTAATTCCAGTAATTTCGCATTGATTTCAGGAATGGTAATTGTCTGAAGTTCGGGAAGAATAATATTAGTTGGAGAATATTCCTTATCTATTCCCGGAGTTGCATATACTTCAGAAAATTCTCTGCCAATCTTTTCTGCTGTTTCCTTATACGCTATTGCAACCGATGAAAGGAAACGGTCAATTCCATTCTGTACTAAGTAGATATAATCATGAGCGGCTGCTTCAATTTCACTATCTCCAGTGATTTTTGTTTTTCTATTTTTCCACTTTGAAATCTGTTCAATAAGTATCTGCGTAATTTCCTTGAAGGAATATGGAACTTCAAAATTATCTCGCTGCACAAAGTATTCATCGGCTTCTTTGAGAGAATTCAAAGCAGATTCCAATGCATCGATTTCTTTATGGATTTCAGCGTTTGTAATTTCACTCTCTTTGTTTTCAATTTCTAAAACATCTGATATTTTTTCAACTTCATCTCTAAATATTTGAATAGCACTTCTGATAAATTCCGTAATAGGGTAGTTTCTAATAAACATCATTACTGAATCATCTTTATAGTTATTAATCACCTGCGGTTTTTCTACTCCCAAATCACAGATAACTCTTGTAACCTGAGCCCGATCCATCATCGGACTAATCATAAAGAATAATTGTTCTTTTCTAACATCCTTCCTTTTCAGAATAATGTCTAAATCTCTGCGAAATTCCGGTTTGGTTTCTTCATCAATATAAAATACAATTGGCGTACTTGTTAAATCTGTGTTTTTAAGTTCTATTGCATTTTCTACTCTCTCAAAAGACATTAGTGATCCAGTATCTGATGGAACAGATCCTCTAATCATGACATATGGATATGATCCTTCAAAAATTTCTGATGTTTTTTCCCAAAAGTCTTCAAAATCAAACTTGCGGTTCGGCGTATTTTTTAACCAGAAAACTAATGCATCAACTTCTTTACTCTTAGTATCAGCATCTTCAATCTCATTCTTATGAGATATCCTAACATCTTCTTCACTAATCCCTCTTGCCGCAAAGGCTCTTTTGACCTCTTCATAGTCTGGTTTAGTACCAATAAAATATAAGTTGAAATCATAGCCATTCATCTCGTTGTAAAAGATTTCCGGCACAAGATGAACCCAATCTTTTAAAGGTAACTTTTCATATTTTTCAATCTGACTATTAATCTTGGGATCCTGTCCATTAAACTTTACCGCTGTACTAAGTAAATACGGATTATGATTCAGTTCTGCGCTAATCATCGAAATCCCTCCCCATACTCTTTATTTTATAATGTGAATAAAATTCTCTCACATATTCTTATTACTCAATATATAGAGAAAACCGACTGCCAATCATGACTGCCGGCTTATCTAAAAGATAACTTTATTATATCACCACAGTCCTACACTGTATAGAAATAAAGAATATTAACGTCTATGCGTCTATGTTCATGCGTCATTTGGAACTCATCTTTTTCTTTCTCCAATCCATCGCTTAACAAAAATAACCT
>JBJFHC010000233.1:0-2328 GCA_051893275.1 Erysipelotrichaceae bacterium
AGTAATGCCTTCTTCGGTTTCAGTTGTAACGATGGCTCTCATGCCGGTGGCATTGCCTGCCTTGATAGTAAAGCCTAAAGTAGAAGACTCTAAGTCATGATCGCAGGTTGTAGGCAGACACTTCTGAGTTTGTGAGGTGATGTGTAAGCCAAGCTTTGAGCACAGCCAGCCATTCTGGTTCCACATGTAGGAAGGAACATATTCACCTGATTCAACAATCTTCCTGATTTCATCAGAACTATAGTTGTTGTAGGCACCGATAGTTTTTTCAAATTCCTCAATAGTCAATCCGGCGCCATGTCCTTCAGCCAGCGCAATACCATAGTCCTCTACGTTGTACCAGCTTGAGCCGACAATCTTGGTGATATTAGCCTGAGAACCCATGAAGTTAGTTACCATAGTACCCCAATACAGATCGCAGTATCCTACACCTGTCAGTGTGCAGTTTCCTTCTTTTGCCAGTTTATCCAGTTTGGCAGTAAGTTCAGGATTTGAGTTCCATGGGTAAAGAGCTTCTTCACAGGTAGTGATGGCATTTACGCCGTGTTTTGCGCATATTGTCATAATGTCTTCAAGTTCAGCTACTGTCGATCTTGTGGCGATAATACATACATCAACCTGATGTGAGCCAAAGAATTCATCAGCTTCAGAAGCTGGCATAATCTTGATTCCCAGATCTGCGTAGCCATGTTCAATTATTACTGATACATCTTTGCCGATAATAGCCGGATTCATGTCGAATGCTCCGACAAGTTCAGCACCTTTTTCAAGGCCATAACGCATGAGGTATTTGCCCATTTTGCCACAGCCATACTGTACAAATGTTACTTTTCTGTTCATAATAAATCCTCCCTGATTTTCTACATTATTATTTTATCAGCTAAATTGATAAAAAAATCACAAAGTATTTTTTATTGTTATACTGTTTGTCTTAAAAAGGCTTTCCAGTCTTGATAAAATGTAGTCCGCATAATGGAAAGATGAACTGTTATTTAGGGTTATTATGAATTTCCAGTATTTTATTATTCTTAAATCCAGGGACTGAGCAGATCTGTCAAGAAGATTCAGGACTTCGTTTATTTTTCGGTAATCTGTTTCTTCATCAATTATGAAATCAAGTTCAACATTAAGCTGATATTTAAGTACAAAGTTATTAATCAGGTCAAAACCATACCAGGAATTAGTTATGTCATCATCTACTACCAGGTAGTTGGCTTTATTAAACAGATCCAGCTGGATGGTCATTCCATTAAGAGAATTAAGTTCATCCAGTTTTTTAAGAAAGATATATTTTTCATAGAAATAAGTATTGATATTTAAGGAATCGAGTTCTTTCTTCATCTTATCCAGGTAGAAGGAGCCTTCTGACATTATCTGTTTATAGTCTTTTAAAAGATATGTTTCAGTTTTTTCTTTATAGTTTAAAGGCGTATCATTAAAATATTCCTGGAAGTATCGATAGAAATATTTACGGTCTGAGAAGCCATATTTTTCAATTATTTCTTCATTATTAAGATTATCTATCAACAATGCTTTTTCAGACTTAATCAGTCTTATATGGTTAATATAGTCCAGTACGGTCATATTAGTTATATCTTTGAATATGTTGGAAAGCCTGTTCTTCTGGATATTAAGTTTTGTGGCAATATCGCTTAAACTTAAATGAGACTGATAATTGTTCTGTACTGTTTCCACAATCTGCAGATAAATATTCTTCTGTTTATTATTGAGAGGCAACAGATGGTGATGATAGTTGTTCATTAAGGAATAGTCCTGAGTGAGGGAACTTAATACTTCATTTAAGTGTTCTTCATTTCTGAATAGAGTCAGCAGGTTTTTAATGAAGATGCAGTCCCGATAGGTGTTAGAGATATCTTTTTTCAGATCCATGGAGTCCAGGGCATCTATGAGTTCGATATATTTTAGGTTTTCACTATATATCTCAATAAAGCCAATAATGCATTCGCCTTTAATGGCATATACCTCATCGGGATTGACAAAAAAGACATCTTGAGTATTAAAGCTGAATGTTCTGTTGAATTTCTTTAGAGTACAGCTTCCATCCAGGACAATACCGATTAAAGGATACTTACAGACTTTAAGCGGATAACTGTTTATCTTGAGAATCTGAGAATTATATTGTTTCACAAGGAAATTATAATATAAAAAGCCTCAAAGTTTTTCCTTGAGGCCTATTTGCCGCATATCAGGTCAATGAGACCTGACAATTCAGGAGACAGTGATAAGATTACATTAAAAAGAAGAAGCTATGATTCAGCTTCTTCCTTCTTACGATTAAGTTTTTCAATCAGCTTGCAGATCAGTATG